>CAYNKH010000234.1:0-4078 GCA_964397745.1 uncultured Bacteroidales bacterium
ATACAAAAATTATCTTTACAAAAAATATTATATAAATGATTTTAGTACAAGACATTTACAAATCTTTCGGAAATTTAGAAGTATTAAAAGGAATAAATATAAGTGTAAAAAAATCTGAGATTGTTTCGGTGCTAGGAGCCTCGGGAGCCGGTAAAACAACACTTTTACAGATTATTGGTACATTATTAAAACCTGATAAAGGAAAAATTCTAATAGATAATGTAAATGTAAATGAATTGGGCGAAAAGGCACTTGCAGCTTTTCGAAATCAAAATATCGGTTTTGTATTTCAATTCCATCATTTATTGCCCGAGTTTACTGCAATCGAAAATGTGTGTATCCCAGGCTTTATTGCTAAAACTAATAAAAACCTTGTCCAAAAACGAGCATTAGATTTATTGAAAGCTCTAAATATCGAAGACCGAAAAGACCATAAACCAAACGAATTATCAGGAGGCGAAAAACAACGCATCGCTATTGCACGTGCACTAATTAATAATCCAAGTATTATTCTGGCGGATGAACCCTCTGGAAATCTTGACTCCAAAAATGCCAAAGACCTATACAAAATAATATTTGAGTTGCGTAAAAATTTTGAACAAACATTTATTATTGTTACCCACAACGAAGAACATGCAAAATTAACTGATAAGCTTTTTACAATAAAAGACGGTATAATAATGTAATCAAAAACACTATTTGTAAAGAGAGGATTTTATCAAAACACTATGATTTATTTAGTTAATTAGTGCCTAATGTGAATGACTTACCATTCATTATCTACCAAAACCCTACTTAACGTATTATTTATCAGTCATAAGTTAGGTTCAAAATGCATATAACAAAAACACATATATTTTTTTCATATTTTTTTACTATATTTCGGGCAAATAATTTACTTAATGCCTGAAACAAAACTTCTAATTAAACTTCAAAATTTCAGAAAGGACTTACACAAGCATCCTGAGCTTTCTGGGCATGAAAAAGAAACTCAAAAACGAATAATCGATTTTTTTAAAACTTTAAATCCAGATAAAATCATAGAGAATATTGGCGGTTATGGACTTGCATATATTTTTGATTCAAGAAAATCTGGTCCTGATGTGCTTTTTCGTGCCGATATGGACGCATTACCAATAAATGAAATTAACAATATAGCACATAAGTCTCAAAAACCAGGTGTAGCTCATCTTTGTGGACATGATGGCCATATTGCCGTTGTAAGTGGACTTGCACATCTTATCGACCAGACACGACCTAAGAAAGGTAGAGCTATTATATTGTTTCAGCCCGAAGAGGAAACTGGACAAGGTGCTGCAAAAATTATTAAAGATAAAAAGTTTACACAAATAAATCCTGATTATGCGTTTGCATTTCATAATTTGCCAGGATATGAAAAAAATACGGTTTTTATAAAAAATGGAGCTTTTTCGTCTGCCTCAACTGGAGTTATAATAAAATTAAAAGGACTTTCGTCTCATGCAGCTTATCCTGAAAATGGGAACAGTCCTGATATTTGTCTTGCTGAGCTTATACTTGAATTTAACAATATTAAAAATCAAGATATTTTTAAGGATTTTATCTTATTAACCGTTATTCATGCAAAATTAGGCGAAATAGCTTTTGGCACAAGCCCAGGAGAGGCAGATATTATGCTTACCATTCGTTCGTATTTGAATAATGATATGGATAATTTAAAAAATGCTGTGAATTCAGTTTTAGAAACAATTTGCAAAAAACATAAAATCAAATATAATATAGATTACACTGAATATTTTCCTGCAAGTACTAATGATGATGATTGTGTTAGTATAGTGAGAGATGCTGCCGAAAAATCAAATATCCCAATATTAGCTTTGGAGCATGCTTTTCGTTGGAGTGAAGATTTTGGGCACTTTACGATAAACAATAAATCTGCAATATTTGGCATTGGTTCAGGTAAAGAGCATCCACAATTGCATAACGAGAATTTTGATTTCCCCGATGAAATAATTGAGACAGCTATTACTGTGTTTTTTAACATTTACAAAAAACTATTAATTTAAATGGATAATACATCATACATAGAAATAAGTAAAAAAGCGTATAAAAGCAATATTAGATTTTTAAAAAAAATTGTTGGTAACAATGTAAAAATCAGTTCTGTGGTTAAAGGAAATGCTTATGGGCATGGATATGAACAGATGATACCTCTTGCCGAAGAAAACGGGATTAAACATTTTTCTGTGTTTTCGGCGTATGAAGCCAAACAAGTTTTCAAATATATCTCTGATACTTCGAATCTAATGATTTTTGGTTTCATTACAAATGAACAGCTTGAGTGGGTAATTGAAAATGAGATTGAGTTTTATATATTTAATATATCAGGCATAGAAAGTGCGGGAAAAATTGCCAAATCATTAAATAAAAAAGCAAAAATCCATATCGAACTTGAAACAGGTTTTAAACGCACAGGCATTGAACCGGATGAGTTTGATAGCGTGATACAATATTTGCATGAAAACACCGATTATTTTGAGATTAATGGTATGTGCACACATTTTGCTGGAGCAGAAAGCATAGCTAATTATGTAAGAGTAAAAAATCAACTTATACTTTTTAAAAAGTATCACAAATATTTTTTAAAAAATAATATCAGTGCTGAATATTTACACACGTCAAGTTCTTCGGCTACATTGATATATCCTGAGGCTCGGTTTAATATGGTTCGAGTTGGTATTGCGCAATACGGTTTTTGGCCTACACCAGAAGTCTTGTTGCTGCGTAACAATAAATATGGAGACAAAGAATCAAGTTTAAAACGTGTCATAAGCTGGAAATCGGAAATAATGGCAATAAAAAAAGTAAAGAAAGGCGAATTTGTGGGGTATGGCAATAGCTTTCAGGCAGCAAAAGACATGATTGTAGCAATTATTCCGGTTGGTTATAATAATGGATACAGCCGTTCACTTAGTAACAGAGGCCATGTACTTATTCACGGTAGGCGAGCAGATGTTCTTGGAGTAGTTACAATGAACACTATTACTGTTAATATTACAGATATTAAGAATGCCGCTCTCGGAGAGGAAGTTATTCTAATTGGAAGCCACAATAAAAATAAGATAACAATTGCATCTTTTAGCGAAATGAGTAGTTATCTTAACTATCAAATTTTGGCTCGTTTACCTACGAATATCCCACGATTTGTGGTTGAGTAAGCGGTTTTATCGCTCACTACTAAATTTAATTTTAAATGTATCAACATATCACAAACGTGTAACATTGGACGAATGGATTATAATGCCGAATTATATGCATTTGATAATCGAATTAGGTAATTGGGGGAAATAAAATGGCAATATCTCAAATGAAAGTATTGATTGAAAATACATCAATAAAGAAATTGAAATAAAAAACGATAAAACTGAACTAAAGTATGTAGCCCCTATTGCGTTGATAGATCGTTCTAATATGTGATTTCAAGAAATGCTGGATTATGAAAAGAGACTTTCTTCTGCAATAATAGCGATTGATTTTGCCAAAGGATTTTCAACATTTCGAAAGCCTTGTCTTTGACGTTTTCTTACTTGTGATGCAATGCGTTGAGCCCACCGAAGTTTGTCGAAATGAACTCGTCCTCGGTTCCCAGTTGAACTATACCGCCATCTGTGATTTGTGTTTCAGGAGGGCTTTAAACACTTTTTTAGCACAACACGTTCATAAATAAGTTTAATATTTTACTCCAAACGATTTTGTTCTTTAATTTACACTTTGTACATTTACAAAATATATAAATGAGCATTATTGGTGAAAATATGTGTTGTAAATTTATACATATAAAGGGTTTTAGGAAAAGAGTAGAGGAGAGTTATTGTAGATGTATTATCGTTAGCACCAATTAAACGAATGAGGAAAAGATTACGCAAAATTTCTTAAAATGAATATCTTTGAGACAAAAGAGCATTGAATGAAGAAAAACAGTAACATAGTAGTAAAAGACTCCAGTGTATCGACAACAAAGGAGGATAATGAATTATTTATCTCTTGAATTAGGCATTTAAGTAATACTGATTTGTTTATATGTTAATGGGGGTGCATT
>CAYNKH010000235.1:0-3897 GCA_964397745.1 uncultured Bacteroidales bacterium
TAAAATCAATAAATAGAATAATAATATTATGAAAGAAGAATTACTTAAAGAGGGAATTTTAAAAGAAGAAAAGGTAGGATACCTCAAATCAAAATTAAATTTAATGCAAGGAACGCTTTACTTAACATCTAATAGACTCGTTTTGGATGCACATAAAACAGGTGTAGGTGGATTAGGAATCTTAGGTTCAATTCTAAAAAGGCAAGTCGAACAGAAAAGTATTGGTTTTAATCTTGAATTTAAGGACATCAAAGAAATAACACAAGGGAAACACGGTGTGCAAGAAAATGTCTTAGAGATTACTGATAAACAAAACGATACATATAGAATTATTGTAAAAGAATATCAAGAGTGGGCAAATGAATTGAACCAAAAGCTATAAGTTTTTAATTCGAGTATAAAAACAAACTACAATCAATAAAAATGAATATGAGCTATACATAGCAGCCTGAAATACAGTATGCTTTTATAACACTTGAAATTGTTAAATTCGGAAAAAAGTTTCCAAGTAAGAAAGCAAATAGATTTATTGAATGGTAAAATTTCAATGACGAAAAATATTAATAAACTTGATCGATTATCTGAAATCATGTTAGACATTGTATAAATAAACTTTGCAACTGATAAAAATGTATAAAACACAGCGTTTAATATCATCAGTCTTTTTAAGAAGTGCTTTTCGAGGCATAGGTCAGATTATGTTGCAAGAGAATTCTGTTTCTGGAATTTTGTTTTTAATTGGAATCTCTTTAGGTTCACTTATGATGGGATTAGGGGTTTTGTTAGCGACCGTAGTTGGCACAACAACTGCGTACCTGTCAAAATATAAAATAAGTGATATTGAAAAGGGGCTTTATGGTTTTAGTCCAGCATTAGTGGGAGTAGCCACAATGTTGTTCCTTAAAAACACTATTGTAGCTTGGATAATTATCATTTTTGGGTCTATAGTAGCAGCTATGCTGCAACACTTTTTCTTAAAGCGGAATATCCCTGTTTTTACTCTGCCTTTTGTTTTGGTAACTTGGCTAATTATATACCTACCAATGGCTCTTTTTCCGACTTTGTTGCTTGACCCTCCAATCTTGTCTCCTTCAAAGATTGATAATTATTTATTCTTTATTAAAGCATATGGTCAAGTAATCTTTCAAAGTAGCATTTGGTCTGGTTTATTGTTTATCGCTGGGGTGTTTGTCAATTCAAGAATTATGGGGGTGTACGGATTGATTGGTGCGGCTGTAGCAGGACTTTTGGGCTATTGTTTTGTCGAAACAGAGATAATAGCAAATGGTTTATTAAGTTATAATGCGGTGCTTTGTGCCATTGTTTTTGCAGGTAGAAAACGTCAAGACATAGGATGGATGTTCCTATCAGTTATTCTATCAGTGTTTTTTACATTGTTAATGTTTAAATTGAATATTGTTGTATTGACTTTACCATTCGTTTTAGGGGCTGTTTGTACATTATTTATAAAAAAAAATTGGGCAACTATGACATTAAAGGTTAAAAGAAAATCCCATAAATGAGTATAAAAGGTATCACACACGCACATTTTATAAGCGCGATAAGGTTAATGTACTAAAT
This sequence comes from uncultured Bacteroidales bacterium, assembly GCA_964397745.1. GTDB lineage: Bacteria > Bacteroidota > Bacteroidia > Bacteroidales > ML635J-15 > Bact-19. The sequence continues at coordinate 1,582 of CAYNKH010000235.1, forward strand.
TCAGAACTCCTAAACTATTCGCAAATCAATAATCCTCAGATTTGAAGATTAAGCTTAAATTGTGTAGAAATTTGACATTACATTGGCGACAAAAAAATCCAATTTATTTTCTGCCAGTCAATAGTAGGCAATGTAAACCTCAGTCAATAAATAAATACAAACTAAATCGAATTCAGGTTTGTAAAATTTTTTTTATGAAAAAACAGGTAATTAATAGAATACGACAAAAAGTGCAGAAGTAACTGATAATTAAGGTTGAATCAGGAGTTCTGAAATTCAAATATGTTGAATACACACAAACATCTTAGAAAACTAAAGGTAAAGTGCTACTGCACGAAAACTATCTGTAATAATGTGGAATACGCTTACCAAAGGAAAACAATATTAGCCTCTAGCAGGATATGTTTTTTTAGATCAAAAAAGAAAAATGGAAGAAAATATAGTTTTGTAACTTGCTGATTATCAGTAGTAATATCCTAAGTTAGCTGGAGTTTTATGCCAATTCCGAGACAAAACATTAAAAATATGAGTTTCCATTTAGATTAGTATAATCAATAAATGATTTATATGAACAAAAACACTATCCTTCTTCTCGTTCTACTTACATCCGTTTGTTATTCCCAACAAGCAAACGGTCAAATTTCAATAGAAACACAATCCAAAAACGTAATCTATGCCAATGTAGGAACATTTGGTTTGTGGGTTACCGCAAGTACCAACTATGAGCGACATTTATTCTCAACAGATAATAAATTTCATCTAAATTATTATATGCGAACTTGTGCTGGAGTATTCGAGACTTGGGCTATCGAAGGGCCTCATGGTGTTCTCAATTTACAGGTCATTTATGGTGCTAAAAAGTCTCATTTATAACAGGAGTCGGTTTTCCTGATGGTGTCTATCTTGGATTTGGGCTGGCATTTTAATCAATTTATGGTGCCTAAAAATGACCGTTTTGCTTATAATACAATGTGACAAATGTAACACTTAATAACTAATAAAAACAAACTGGTTCAAAAAAAGAAATGTACACTGCGGTTCTTAGTGCTGAATATAGGCTAAATAGTTTTAGTTATAGATCATCTAAAAAAGATAGAGTAGATGAGGTTTTTTTTAGACTGGAAATATAAAAAACGTATGCGGTTGTCGTGAAAGTAGAGTGCATTGCAAATATAATGGCAATAATAGTAATAATGTAAACGATTGGCATATACTGGAAGTCTCGTTTGTAAATCTCTGCGAATAAATGCATCTTTGCGACTTTAAAATGTAAATTTCTTTATTATGAAAAAAATCACTTTCTGTATTGCTATTGCTTTAGCTACAATCTCTGTGCAAGCTCAACAAACCTCGTTTGAAAGTTCTCAAGGCTATACTAATGGAGAGTTTATAGATGGCATTAATGGTTGGATAGAAACTTCTAGTACTTCAAAATATTTCTTAATATCTGATGAAAACTCAACTGAAGGTGAGAATTCATTGAAAATGATTTATGACCAGAATCAGCCTTTGATTTTTGCAGATTGGAATTTTGAAACGGCACTACCTGTAGGTGATAATATTGAAATTTCTATGGACATTTACGCACCTGGTGGAGATAACACTTTTTACTGGAAAATTATGTCAAATAATGCCTATGTTGCATATATCATTGTACAAGAAAACTATGTGTTTCCTGCCATAGTTAATGAAGTTAATCCAGTGCCTATTGCAATGGCGGATATAAATGTTGGTGCGTTCAATGAAATAAAGCTAAGCTTCAATTATTCAGAAGAAACCATTACTTACTACGCAAACGGACAACAAATCCATCAAGACGTGTTTTGGGGGTCTCATGAAGCCATAGATCAATATTCATTTGAAGTGTTTCTCTTTAATGATATGTACATAGATAATTTACAAACTAATGCCCTCGTAAGTACGGCCAAGTTTACCGATAACCCTTTTACATACAACATTCAAAACAATATCTTAAATCTGCAGAGTGCGGTTCAAATGGAAGAGATTATGATTTATAATGTTTTAGGAAAACTATTGCATTCCGAAGTTCTAACAAACTCGCAAGCGTCTATTGCTATTTCATCCTTAAATTCAGATGTGCACATTGCTAGAGTAAAGATAAATAAACAATGGCATTCCTTTAAATTTATGAAATAAAGGGATTGTAAAACAATAAATTAAGCATTTTGATTTGCTATTAGCTGAATTTTACGTCTCGAAAAACAACAAAATAGCTTAGTCAATTCTGACTACTTTATTTTTTAACAAACCCATAAGAAAAATAGAATTGAAAAATAATTATTTTTAGAGTAAATA
>CAYNKH010000236.1:0-3884 GCA_964397745.1 uncultured Bacteroidales bacterium
TTTTGTCAATTTTCAACTCTGGTTTAGAGGGGTCAGTTTAGTCCAGAATATCCAACTTCGACACTTCGGCGTTGCTCACTTCGGCTGGCTTACTTCGACAAGCTCAGCACAACGCAGTGCATCGCAGTGCTGGCAAGCTCAGCGCATCGCAGTGCATCGCCGAAGTGTCGAAGTGGCTGCTTATTGTTTTAAATCAATATAATCATAAAGCACCACATTTATAATAATTAACTTTATCTCTGCTACGCCACACAATGCGTTGAACTCGGTTGTTTTGTGTATCTGTTTGCCTTATGGTCTCAGGAAACCACTTTTAAACACATAACACAAGAGCTTGATATTAAGATGTTTGAGCACAATCTCGAAGATAGGATTACTGATACTACAATACTTACTTAATCCGCTAGGTCAGTTGTTCTGAAACTTTTAACCTATAATTTAACACTTACTGTTTTTTTACAATTTTCAAGCTCAATTCCATTTGGATTTTCCTTAAATATTCCAAACAAAGCCGATCCACTACCCGACATTTGTGAATAAACAGCTCCTTTTTCGTAGAGTTCTTGCTTAATTTTGCTTAAAATTGGATAATCTGGAAAAATTGATGCCTCAAAATCATTTTTAATGTTGTTTTTCCATTCGTAGATAGGAAGATTTATTAATTCTGATAGTTTTTGTACTGGTAAATGCGGCTTGCAGTTTTTATAAGCGTTTGCGGTATTTATACGTATGTTTGGGAAACATAATAATATGTAATTACCAGTTAAATCGACTTTAATATCTGTCAAATCTGTTCCGATACCACTTGCAAAACTAGGTTTGTTTTTTATAAAAAATGCACAATCAGCACCTATTTGCGAGGCATATTTAATTAAAGCCTCATCATCAATGCCAATATTAAACATATCGTTAAGCATTTTTAACGCAAATGCAGCATCTGCCGAGCCAGAACCTAATCCAGTACCAAAAGGCACATTTTTGTACAGTATAATTTTTACTGTCCCAACTTTATAATTATCGTTAATTAGTTTCCAAGCTTTGTAGCACAAGTTCTGCTCTACTGGGCAATCAATTGCTATACCTTTATTGATAAGTTTAAACTTTTCTGAAGGAAGGATTTCCAATATATCGGTGTAATTTATTGGATAAAAAACAGACTCTATATTGTGATATCTGTCTGGTCTTTTGCCAATTATATTGAGACCAATATTTATTTTAATATTTGGAAAACTTATCATATTGTAAAAGAAAAACAAAAATCTTAATACTATTCTTTAATTGCTTTTCGTTTTTTGAATTCAAAATAAATCCCACCAAACAACAATAAAAAATACACAGCAGAAAAAGCATAAGAAATAGCTACGCCTGTATGATAAATTTTAGGTATAAACTCAAATTTTATTGTGTGTTTACCTGCTGGAACTCTCATCGCTCTTAATACATAATTTGCTCTAAAATGATCGACTTCCTCACCATCAACCGTAACAACCCAGCCGTGAGGATAGTAAATCTCAGAGAAAATCGCCAATTGTTCTGACGAAGTATTAGATTCGTAAATTACATAATCTGGAGCGACTTCCGTTAGAGTAATATTTGCTGCCGAATCAAATATTGGTTTTAATCCTTTTATCTGTTCAGCGTATTTTCTGTTTATAATTGCTTTATTGGCTGGGTCGAGTGTTTTAAGTTTATTTATTTCATCATCGGCAGTTTCGGCCAACTCATAATCATTTACAAACCATGCATCACCATAGTTATGATTATTGATTAAAGCTTGATTATTAGGACTATATATTATATATTTTGTGTTGAGCATATTCAAAATTGGTGTTTGGGCTTGCTGATCGCATAAATCTTGTACTTGATTTTCATCAAACCCATTTTGGAAACCGACATTAACAAGATAATTAACCGCTTGCATTTCACGCCACATTATAGAGTCGTGCAGCTCTTGATAACGGCGAAATTTTGCTCCACTATATCCACCAATAGATTTATGGTAAAATGAAGTGCTTCCATCGTTAAAAGTGCTAACGGCCAAATTGCAAACTCGATAATGCGGATCGCTATCCGCTAAAATCATTTTATCGGCATTAGATTTATCGTAAGGCACCTCATATTTACGTTTAGCAACAAAATTATCGTCATTAAGATATCGTCTGTTTACCACCCACATATCTGCCAAAACAATTACCGCCATTGCAATTACCGCTATATTTGGCTTTATTTTTTTTCGGATTATTAAATAAACTACGCCTGCACCAAGGATAATAAACACCAATGAACGTGTAGCATCCTTTCGCACCATTGAGGCTCTATCTTCATAAACAGCATTTACAAAATCTGTCTTAAAAACTTCTTTTACCTGATCGTATTGTGGGTCATTAGGAAAAGCTCCTCCAAGATAATTTGCCATCTCAATCTCACTTTTATTTGCACCAGCAACTCCAGTAATTGTCGGAGCAACAATAAAAACCATCGTAATTAGTCCTGTTGTACCCAAAGCGATATAGAAGTAATTCATTAGTTTGGCTTTATCTATTTTATCTTTAAAAATTTTAACTAAACCTAATACCCCCAATAATGGGATACTAAATTCAGCTAAAACAAGTATCATTGATACAGTTCTAAACTTATTGTATCCTGGGAAATAATCTAAAAAGAAATGTGTAACAAAGTCTAAGTTTTTACCCCAAGAAAGCACTATTGAAACAATCGTAACCGTTAAAAGAAACCATTTGATTTTTCCTTTAACAACCATAAGTCCTAATACAAATAAAAATATTATAAACGCTCCGGCATAAACGGGTCCTGAGGTAAATGGTTGGTCGCCAAAATATGTTGGCATTGATTTCATAATATCTTTGGCAGTTTGTTTTCCAAACACTGGTTCAATCACATCGTAGGAGGCAGAACTCTCACTAAGTTCACTTTGAGAGGCTCCACCTTTTACATTTGGAATTAATAAAGTCAAGGTTTCATCTATACCGTAACTCCACGCGGTTGCATAAGACTTATCAAGACCTTTGGTACGATCGCCTTGTGCAGTTGTAAGTTCTGATTCGCCACGAATAGAGTACTTAATATATTCTTGTGTTGTTAAAATAAATGCAGCATTTATACCTATTGCCAGAATTAAACCAATTGTTAAAATCCCAGTTGCTTTAGCTAATCTTACAATATACTTTTCTTTTATCGCCGAAACCAACTCAAATATTCCATAAATCAATATCATTAAACCTGTGTAGTAGGTAATTTGAACATGATTGCTAAGAATTTGAAGTGCCATAAAAAATGTCATTAGCAGCATTCCTGCCCAGGGTCGTTTTCGTTCATAAGCGAGATAAATCCCTGCAAATATTGGTGCCATAAATCCTATGGCAATGGCTTTGGTGTAGTGCCCTGCAGCAATAATAATAAAAAAGTATGACGAAAGTCCAAAGGCCAGTGCTCCAAACACAGCTATCCACGGATTTACCTTAAGCACACACAGTAAAATATAAAAACCGAAAAAATACCAGAAGATTAAGCTAAAAGGAGCAGAATTACCAAAAATTAAACCTTGATATATTTTAAAAAATATGTTTTCCTTTTTTGCGGTAGTAATTGCATAATCGGGCATGCCAGAGAACATCGAATTGTTCCAAAAAACCAATCTGTCGTTTTCTTTTTGATAATCTGTATTGGCCTTAGACACAGCATTATAAACGCTATAATCGTGTGTTGCGAGTTTTTTTCCCTCAAGCAATGGCTTGCTATAAATTATCGAAAGCAACATAAACAATAACACAGCAATTATATGTGGCATCAGTTTTTTTAACAATTCTTTATTCATAATTTTTAATTATTAAAATTTATAGATTGTAAATACGTTGTAAAAATAG
>CAYNKH010000237.1:0-3856 GCA_964397745.1 uncultured Bacteroidales bacterium
TTAGAACCCAAATCCTATTTTTGACAGTCAATTGGAGGCAATGTAAACCTCAGTAAATAAATAAACAGACAAAAAGGAAATAATTTATTTAATATAAATTATCTATTACAGTTGACTCCAGCCACTGTAAAAACTTTTATTTCTTCCACTTGCTTTAGCTTCATTTTTTAAAATTGTCAAATTCAAATGTCTAATATCAATTTGATCCAAACCTAAATTAGAGTGTGTTTAGTAAAGTCAAAAATGTTAAAAAAACATTAGGATTATAGTAGTCGCAATACTAGGATTATAGCTACACTCGGATTGCAAATCCGAGCGAGCCAGTGAATAAGCTTCCGCATATTGCATTTTGACAATAATTAGTTTTATAGCCCGTAGGGCTTAAATATTAATAAAAATAATTATGCCAAATTGTTATTTTGTCCAGCGGACATAAACAGTTTTTTAATTTTGTTTACTCGCATAAATTTAGAACCCAAATCCTATTTTTGACAGTCAATTGGAGGCAATGTAAACCTCAGTAGGCGACCAAACAAAAAGTTTAGCTCAGGGGTTTTGAAGTTATTCGACCAAAGGAAGAAACCTCAATTTTTTATCTAGTAACATCAATAGTATAGTTTTATAGCATTAATGATTAACACTATTTGTTTTAATTCTAAATTAGTTGCTTTTTCGATGTGTATTAAACATTTTTGTATATTGCTTGTTCAACTAACAAACATTATTTATTAACTATTAAAACGTAAAATTATATGATTGAATTACCAAAATTACCCTATGCAATGAATGCATTAGAGCCACACATTAGTGCCAAAACAGTTGAATTCCATTATACAAAGCATCATAATGGGTATGTCACAAAACTTAATGGTTTGATAGAGGGAACCGACTTTGCAAAAAAATCTCTCGAAGATATTGTAAAAGCATCTGATGGGGGTATTTTTAATAATGCTGCACAGGTGTGGAATCATACCTTTTATTGGGAAGGTTTCTCTGCAAATCCGCAGAAAAAACCAAGTGGCAAACTTGCCGAAATGATTAATCAAACTTTTGGGTCTTTTGAGAAATTTGTTGAAGAATTTAATGCAAAAGCTACAACATTGTTTGGTTCGGGTTGGGCATGGCTGGTTCTAGATAACGGCAAATTAAAAATTACAGGAACTTCAAATGCTGGTTCACCGTTAACAGAAGGACAAAAACCAATTTTAACATGTGATGTTTGGGAGCATGCTTATTATTTAGATTATCAAAATTTAAGACCAAAATATATTGAGAACTTTTGGCAATTAGTTGACTGGAAGAAAATCGAAGAAAGATTATAAAAAATGGAGCCTGCTAAGCAGGCTTTTTTTATGGGTTACATTGAAAAGATAATTGTTAATGCATAAAAAAAATGCAGTCTCAAAATTTTGAGACTGCATTTTTATATTGTATCAGAATAGTATTAAGCTTTATCTAGTTCAATAGTAAAGTGTCTCATAATAGGAGCTTCCCATGTAATGTTAAAACCAGTAGTGATTTCGTTTCTGCGGTCATATACATTTTTAAGTGCAGCCGCAATATAGTCCATGTGATTATCTGTGTAAACTCTTCTCGCTACTGCTAATCTTAGAAGCTCTAATTTTGGATATCTGTTTTCACGAGTAACAGGGTCTCTATCGGCTAAAAGTGCTCCAATTTCAACTCCTCTAATTCCTCCTTCAAGATATAATTCGATACCGAGGGTTTGTGCTCTAAATTGTTCTTTAGGTACATTTGGCAAAATTTTGTTTGCATCCACAAAAATTGCATGACCACCTATCGGGTATTGAATTGGCACTCCATAGTCCATTAATTTTTTACCAAGGTACTCAACTTGTTTAATTCTTGTTTCGAGAAAATCAAATTCGGTATTTTCATCTAACCCTACTGCAAGAGCAGCCATATCGCGTCCCGACATGCCACCATAGGTAACATAGCCTTCGAACAAAATACTGAATGTGCAAGCTTGACGATAAGTTTCTTCATCTTTAAAACCAATAAAGCCGCCAATGTTTACAATTCCGTCTTTTTTTGCACTCATTGTTGCATAGTCGGCATACTTATACATTTCTGCAACAATTTCTTTAATTGTCCAATCCTTATAAGCCTCTTCGCGAAGTTTTATAAAGTAAGCATTTTCAGCAAAACGAGCAGAGTCATATAATACTGGAATATCGTATTTTTTACTTAGAGCATAAACATCTTTCATGTTTTGGATTGAAACAGGTTGCCCACCTGATGAGTTGCAGGTAACAGTTACAATACAGCATGGGATTTGCTCTTTTGGGTATTTTTTATAAATTTTTTCTAATTTTTCTAAATCAAGATTACCTTTAAAAGGGTGGTCAATTGTAGTGTCAAAAGCCTCGTCAATTGTGCAATCAACAGCTTTTGCTTTGCGGAATTCGATATGTCCTTTTGTTGTATCAAAATGCGAGTTTCCTGGAACAATATTACCTTCTTTTACTAAAACAGAAAATAAAACATTTTCTGCGGCTCTACCTTGATGAGTAGGAAGAAAATATTCAAATCCCATAATTCTTTCTACAGTGTCTTTTAGTTCATGAAAACTGCGTGCTCCAGCGTAAGATTCATCGCCAGTCATTATTGCTGCCCACTGACGATCACTCATTGCTCCTGTACCGCTGTCTGTCAGCATGTCTATAAATACAGCATCGCTTTTTAACTTAAATAGATTGTATTTAGCTTCTTTAATCCAAGCTGTTCTTTCTTCTTTTGTACTTCTTTTAAGTGTCTCTATTGTTTTAATTCTATATGATTCTGAAAATGGTAATTCCATAATAATTTAATTTTTTAATAAATACGTGATAATTTAATTTGATTTTTGTCGAGCAGAAATGCTCAGTGAAATTATATAAAACTACGCATAAAACGAATCTCGCTTCTTAATATTTAAGAAGACATAATTTGCTAATATATTAACTATTTTAAATTCGTCCATCGACATTGTTATTTTGTTGCCGACAAATTTATAAAATTATTTATTCATAATGAAAGTTTTATGCGTTTTATTTTATTAAATGCTGTCAAACACTATTTTTACTTATAAATATTTAAAATCATTCGTTGTAGTATGCTTAAATGTATTACTTTTGTAATGTATGAGAGGAAGTTTAGCCATGAAAATTATTTTTGTCATAACGTTGACAGTTAGCTTGTTGAGTGCTTGCACAAACAAGCCTGCTGCTCACAGTAAAGATAGTGAGCAATGCGATACAATTGTTCCTAAAAACTATAATGTGTCGGAAGATTCAAATGTGTATAAATCTTATATCGAAGATTATCAAAATGTAACTAATGATTCCGCTCCTATTGACGAATACTATTCGGACCCACTTGTCGTTTCATATACTCAACATAATGATACAATGGTTATAAAAGAAAATTGTGTAATATTTCTTTGGCCAGATAGTTTAGAAATTGTCGAAATGCAAGACGCCTATCCAGTTAGATACCTTGATATCCTTGATGATATGATCTCGCACACCGCTGATGCGGCTATTGCAATGGATGCGGATGGGATAAAGAATTTTTTCTGTGATAAGTCAGTAATTAAATTTGTAAGTGATCCTAAAGATATTATTCTGCATCGAAAAAAAGTTGAAGGTGATATGCTTATGTTTAAATATGGCGAAAAACCTTTTGTTTTGTACGCACTTGAGTTTGATATTGAACAAGCAAAAGCATTTTTTACAAATAAAAAAGTAGATACTCTTACGAATTTATAGGCTGAGTTTGACAATTTATAAAAGCTAAAAAGTCACTAGCATCCGAAAGTTGGAATTTTAAAAAGCCCTCAGAATCTTGTATTTTT
>CAYNKH010000238.1:0-3839 GCA_964397745.1 uncultured Bacteroidales bacterium
GTAAAAGCCATCTGCATTTTCTCGTAATATAACATTCCCGTTAATAAATGTTTTTCCTGTAACTAAACTAGAATCGACATAGTGTCCAGCACCAAAAACAAATAAGGTCTTCTCAAAACTAGCAGGAGGAGTAAATGCCCCACCTGGCAAATAAATTGTATCTCCAGCATTTGCCGTATTGTATGCATTTGACAGACCAGTTGCACCCCAAAAGTGCTGTACTCCAGAGGAACTGTGCAATGCAACTCTCTGTGCATTTACAGTAATTACAATAAAAATAACAGCGAAAAACAATACTATCTTTTTCATAGTTTTAAATTTTACATTTTACATATTTTGATTTTATAAATAAATCACTTTAAACACAAAAATATGTAATAAAACAATGCGAAATGACAATGTTAGTAAAATATTATTAAAAAAAACCGTTAAGTATTGCTAAACAACAACTTACTACTGCGTAAAAAAAATGAGTATAGGATGTGAAGTGCTTTACTATACAAAAACTCCACCATTAAATTGCTTTCAAAAATATATCAACAGCATTCTCGTCTGTTGCCCATGAGCAAACTAATCGTGCAACGGATGCATTTTCATTGTATTTTGCCCATACATAAAATCCGAAATTCTTTTCTAACTTTTCGATAAGTTCATTTGGTAATATTGGGAATACTTGATTCGATTCAGGAGGGAGCAAAAACTTATAATTTTTATCAGCAAGACCGTTAGCAAGTTTCTCAGCCATCAAGTTTGCATGAGCAGCAAGCGTGTAATATAAGCCTTGTGTAAACAGATTTTTAAATTGTATTCCAATAATTCTACCTTTTGCAATTAAAGCTCCTTTTTGTTTCATATTATAACGAAACCTTTCTTTAAGAGCAGGATTATTAATTACAATTGCTTCTCCCAATAATGCACCATTTTTTGTCCCACCAATATAATAAGCATCAGCAAATTGATTTATTTCCTCTAAAGTAAGGTCATTTGAGTTTGATGTTAATGCCGCTCCAAGTCTCGCGCCATCAATATACAAATACAAGCCATGTTTTTTACACATTTGAGAAAGTTTTTGCAGTTCATCTTTTTTGTAAACACTACCAAGTTCTGTAGTATTTGATATAAATACTAATTTTGGAACAACCATGTGTTCATCATAATGAGCCTCAACCACTTCTTCGATTTGAGCAGGTAAAATCTTTCCATTATGAGATTCTACAATATTGATTTTATGTCCAGCGAACTCAATAGCTCCAGCTTCGTGAATTTCGATATGTGCAGTTTTGGGTGCAATAATTGACTCATAAGGCTTTAGAAATGCCGATGAGCAAAGCATATTTGCCTGTGTTCCACCAGCAACAAAATGAATATCTGCTTCGGGATTTCCAATTTCTTCTCTTATCAAATCTGCTGCCTGCTTGCAATAATCATCGTCTCCATATCCGTCTTGCTGAACAAGATTCGTTGCAATCAATTCTTCTAAAATACTGGGATGTGCTCCCTCGGAGTAATCGTTAAGAAAATTATAAAATTCCATTTATCTATTAATTTAATAAAGTGTAAAACTTAGAAGCTATCTGACATTATTGACAAACACTAACTAATCTCTTAACTTACTTAACAAACGTAATATTTCCAAATACAGCCATATTAGCGTTACCATAAGTCCAAAAGCCGAATACCATTCCATATATTTTGGTGCACCCGATTTTGCAGCTTCGTCAATAAAGCTAAAATCAAGAACTAAATTAAGTGCTGCTATTACAACAATAAACAAACTTATACCTATTCCGATAGGTCCGCTATCATGAATATATGGCATTTGTTTACCAAACATATTCATAATAAATGACACCACATAAACTAATGCAATGCCACCAGTTGCGATAAAAACTCCACTTTTAAACTTTTGTGTTACTTTAATTACACCAGTTTTGTATGCAAAAAGCATAACTCCCATAATACCAGCCGTTAATAACACCGCCTGCAAAACTATACCACTATAAAAAGAATTATAAACCATTGAAATTGCACCGAGGAAAAAACCTTGAACAATTGCATACAAAGGAGCAGTAATTGGCGAATATTTTTTAGCAAATATTGTAATAAGAGCTATTGCAAAGCCAAGAATCGCCGATGGCCATAAAAGTTTATAAACAAGATCATTACCAGAAGCAGCCAAACGCCAAGAAACACTGGCGGCAGCAACCAAAAGAAGAAACAATACAATGGATTTATTAATTGCACCCGAAATAGTCATAGCCTGACCATCAGCCTTCAATTGATATGCTTTATTGGTAAGTGCAGGATTTGATGTGTTAGTAAATCTCATAATATCAATATTTTTATTAACGAATAAACTAGTAAAACCTTTAAAAATTTATGCAAATATAATACTTTTTGTTATCAAATAAATTATCAATTTCTTAAGATAAGCTTAAAACGTATCGTCAACAACAATATATAGATATATGTAAAAGAGTCTGCTTTTTACAATAAATTGTTATTCAATAAGATGTGTTATTCAATATTTTTATACGGTTTAAATCAAATAATCATAATATTCCTGATTTGCTTATTCTATCAGCCTTGATACTACACCTCTTAGCGAGTGTTAATAGTTTTTGAAATTAATTGCATAAAAAGGTTTGATTTTTTGAAAAAAGTATTATTTTTGCAGTCCGTTTGGTCATCCAGCCTATGGAGTTAAATATTATTTAACAATTAAAAATATTAAAGTAGTGAAAACATTAAAGTACAGAACATTATCAGCAAACAAAGAGACCGTAAATAAACAGTGGTTTGTTGTTGATGCTGAAGGTGAGATTTTAGGACGTCTTGCTTCAAAAGTAGCATACGTGTTACGCGGTAAGCATAAGCCAGATTTTACACCTCATGTCGATTGTGGCGATAATATAATTATTATCAATGCAGATAAAATTCGATTAACGGGTAACAAACTTACAGATAAAGTTTACATTAGTCACTCAGGATACCCTGGAGGGCAAAAAAAGACAAATCCAGAAGAGATGTTGAGTAAACATCCTGGACGGGTTGTTGAAAAAGCTGTAAAAGGCATGCTGCCTAAAAATCGTTTAGGAGCAGAGTTATTTAGGAATTTATATATATATGTTGGTACCGAGCACAAACACGAAGCTCAAAAACCAGCTAAGTTGGACTTAAACACAATTAAATAAGCATTATGGAAGTATTTAATGCATTAGGCCGTAGAAAATCAGCCGTAGCAAGAGTATATCTAAGTGAAGGAAAAGGAAACATTACAATTAACAACAGAAAATTGGAAGATTATTTTACAATTTTACAGTTGCAATATATTGTTAAACAACCATTCTTAACAATTGACAAACTCAATGAATTTGATGTTAAAGCCATTCTTAATGGCGGTGGCACCAAAGGTCAGGCAGAAGCACTCCGTTTGGGTATTTCAAGAGCTTTATTAAAAGTTGACCCAGAATATCGTGCAAGTCTTAAACCTATGGGTTTTTTAACACGAGATTCAAGAATTGTTGAAAGGAAAAAACCGGGACAAAAGAAAGCCCGTAAAAAATTCCAATTTAGTAAACGTTAATATTTTAGTGAATTATAAATCAAGTTTAGTATCTAAATTGCTTGGATTGTTTCATCGAAACCTACCTTGTAATTGTTACTACAGAAAGTAAACTTAAACAATTAAAAAATGTCAAGATTAAATTTTGATCAATTATTAGATGCGGGCGTTCATTTTGGACACCTAAGACGTAAGTGGAATCCTGCAATGGCTCCTTATATTTTTATGGAGCGTAACGGTATTCACATTATCGATCTACACAAAACTGTTGTAA
>CAYNKH010000239.1:0-3804 GCA_964397745.1 uncultured Bacteroidales bacterium
ACAATGGAGGGGGTTTTTAGACAGTTTGACGGTTGCGGCTATGTGGAGTGCGGAAAAGAAATAGTAATATCATTATCAAATACGCACGAAGCCAAATTTTTGAATTTTGTTTTTAATTTTTTTAGCTAAAAGCCAAATTAAAAAATTTGGCGGTGAACGGAAAAGCGACTCACTTTCAAGTTCCCACGCTGTCCGCATTACATATAGGTGTTGTTGAACTAAATCCGCTACAGCGGATAGCTTTTTAAAATACACTAAATTTCCTTTGCCAATACAACAATCCACTATTTGTCACTTAAATATCAATATATCAAATCCTTTAATCGTAATAGAGGTTTGTATATTTCTATTTATTTTATATCTTTATAATTCTATTCGACACCTACCTATTTTATAAGTCGCTGATATTCAACTAGTAAACAACATAAACCCTCGTAAATTACATAGAGTCTTTTAATTGCAAATATCAGGTGGCGGTGTAGTTCAACCTGTAATACTCGCTGGGTGCTGCGCACCGCTCATATTCCTGTTTATTATGGGCTGGTGGTTTTAATCGTCTAGTAAATCTTCATTTTGAAAACTGTACAAACAATTAATAGTTTAGGAAATCCTTAATTCGGTTACTTGTCTAGTTTAACACAAGACCAGACTTGCATAAGATTGTAAGGTAAATTAATAGAGGTTAAACTTACTTATTCGTTTTTCTTAAGATGGAATGTTTGACCAGCACCTATTAATAATATTTCATCGACTGTAACAGACACTACCTCAAATTTAGCACTGCCCCACCCCCAAAATGTTTTGGTATCTTCTAATATTAATGTTTTATTGTCCAAATACCATTTACCTCTGGCTTCACTGCTGTATGATGGACTTTTTAATTTGAATTCTCCATCAACAGAGTAAAATGTATATACTCCATTTTCACAAGTCCAAGAACCATTAAAGTCTTCTTTTTTGAAAATACCTGTTTCCACTTTAACGGTTGGTGCTTCGACTTTTGTTTTTGTATCTACTAAATCTACACCTAGGTTTTTTGAACATTGAGTAATCATTGCTTCTTGAATACGTTTTATTTCAATATCTATTTTTGCTAGATATTCTTTTTTAGTATATTTTTCAGTCACTTCTTCTAAACAACAAAGTGATACACTCTCTCTTTGGTCATTAGAAATGCTTTTGTATTTAACTAAAGCATCAAGATATTCATTGTAAACATTATTTCTGTCATCTTTAGTCCATTCTGAATTTTGTGAAAAAGACAATATTGAACTACCAATAAAAACAATTAATAAAACATTTTTTTTCATATAGTTAAATTTAAAATACATTTATTTGTCAATTTACATCCTACAACTGTTGAATTGTTTATAATGACTTATATTATAAGCGTTTTTCAAAAGTATAATTTTATTTTTAAATGGCAAAGAGTTTTGTGAAAATTTTACCGATTTAAATTTGTGTAATTTTCTCTTTTGTGTGAAAACATTCTTTTGTTAAGCTATTTTCTTAAATTTATAACTTTCGCTATATCTTCTTACGGATACAATTATTTTTGCATAATGCACTACATATAGGTGTTGTTGTTTTGTTATTATTATCTGTTATATTTTTTATCAATTATTACACATATGTGTTTCCAGTACATATGCCACCTATTCGAATTAAATGATTTTCTCTGTAACTCGGGTTCAATGTTTGTAAATATTTAAAACCAGTAACCTATTCTAAATCCAAGACAGTTGATATTGCTGCCTTTTGTTGGAATTATCTCGAAACGAGCTGAAATATCAATTGCATCATCAATTTTATATCCTGCACCTAAAGCTAAGGCAAAATTTGTATTAGTATTACTACTGGTAAGACCAAATATAGATATAGAATAGTGGGAAATAACAAACCCTAAGAGAGCTTCTGGGTAAAACCCGTTATTTAAATTATTAATGTAATATCTAGCATCAACCATTACTGGAATTTGATAAGCTGATATGTTTTTTTCTAGTAATACCCGAAATCCAAGGTTAGCTCCAATTGATAATGCACTATTAACATCTTGCAAATATGTTCCAGAAGCACCTATATACATATTTGAGCCAGATGCTGTTGGTAATACGATATCGGCATTTATAGCTACTTGAGCAAATGATCCAATGCTTACAGATGTAAGCACTACTAATAAAAATGTAATTCTAATAATTTTCATGTTTTTTTAATTTTTAGTTAATGTTTGTAATTTAAATTTATAAAATTTGTACTAAATCCACTTTTGATTTTTATTGTAAAACTATTTTTCTTGTTATTGCAACTTCTTTGGTTTTAATCTTAAAAAAATAAATGCCTTTTGGTTGCTTACTTAAATCTATTTCTTTGCTTTTTGTTTCTTGAATTAGAATTCCACAAAGATTAAATATCTTTACTTCCTCAAAATCTTCTCCAAGTATTATTACTTGTCCATTTGTTGGATTAGGATAGATATTGATATTTACATCTTCATTTATGGGAGATATTGCATTAGTACAATCAGGACAATCTTCACTAAAACTTGCTGTTGTATCAATGTTTTCCATGTTTACTTCGCTCCATAATACATCATCAACTTCTATGCAAGTTAAATTTGGATTATCCGTTGCATTAAAATATCCTACGAAACTATCAAATTCTGTATTATTACCATTTTTAATATTGAGGCAGGTTAAATTATTTGATTGACAGCTTAAAATAACTAATTCTGTATTTAGGGTTAAATCTAAATTAGATAAGTTATTCTCTTTACATCTTAAATATCTTAAACCTAGATTATTAGATACATCTAAATTTGTAAGATTATTAAAATTTAAACTCAATGTTTCCAAATTGATATTATTTGATAGGTCAATATTTGTTAATTCATTAGAGTAACAGCCTAAATCAATTAGTAAAGTGTTGTTTGAGATGTCTAAACTGCTTAGATTATTACCATTGACATATAAATGAACTAATTCTAAATTATTAGAAACATCGAGATTGTTAATTTCATTATATTCACAACTAAAATCACTCAAATGTGTATTTGTAGATAAATTAATACTCTCTAAATCATTCTCTCGACAATTTAGTGAATCAAGGTTTATACTTGTTGAAATATCTAAATTAGTTATTAGATTATTATGACAATACAAAGCCGTTAAGTTTGTCCCTTCTGGAAGGATTAAACTATTTACATAACTATAACTGCAATTAATATATCTTAAATTTGTGTTTGCAGCAAAATTTAAATTAGAGATATTATTATAATAGCACTCTGATTTTGTCAAATTAATAAATTCTTCAATCCCTGTTAGATCTGTAATACTTTTATTGTTACAATTTATCTTTCCCGAAAAACTGTTAGCTTCTGTTACTTGTATTTCCATGTCTTCATTTGTATTTATTTCAGTTTTGCTTAGTAAAAAATTTTTGAAATTTGAATCTGGAATATTAACATTTTGTGCATGTGCTTTAATTGAAAAAGCAGTAATGAGGACTGTAAATAGTAAAATTGTTTTTTTCATTGTTTTAAAATTTATTGGTTTATATTTTATTGAAATGTTTGTAACAAAGCTAAACTGTTTTCCACTTGCCCATAACGGATTGGCGGTATGTTTTTGTTGCCGATTACGGAGCAAGTCACTGTCAAGCCACGATAAAGTTTGAAGCGAGCCACAGCCGTTGATTTTAGCACTATCTCGGCAATAAAATATACCGCCTGTTACCAACTGGCCGTCCTTCCACAATAAACAATTCAAATTAGTCCCTGCCCGAATCACTGTATTTTATAAACTTTTT
>CAYNKH010000240.1:0-3803 GCA_964397745.1 uncultured Bacteroidales bacterium
ATTCTTTGGAATATTTTCGTTTATATTTGTATATATTTTCAAATCAAAATTTTTACAAATTTAAAAAAATGAAATCAATAACTATCCAATACAGAAAACAAATAATTAAAATTCTGATATCCTATATATTAATAAGTATAACTGTTTCTTGTCAACAAGGTTCAGAAAATAGGATTATTGTAAATGGAGAAATTAATTCATACTCTAATAAAAGAATAGTTTTAGAGACATTATTGCCAAACAGAATTGATACATTATTAACAATAAAAACTGATAAAGATGGGTGCTTTGATTTCGCTCTCGACAGCACTCCCGAAGGGTTTCAACGAATAAAGATTGATGATAATAATATGATTTATTTGTATCTAAAAAACAATGAAAAAATAACAATTACTGGCGATTATCCCAATTTAGCAAGAACTTATCAGATTACAGGGTCTGACGAGTCGCAACTTTTAAAAGAAATGAATCTTAGACTAATCGAAAGCACCGATAAATTAAATAATCTTAAAACTCAGGTGCAAAAAGCAGCAACAACACCAAAATACAATATAGACTCCTTAATGATTGAAGTAAATTTAACAGCACAGGAACTTTATGATGCCGATAAAGAGTTTTTAATAAATTTTATTTCTGATAATTCGTCTTCGCCAGTTATTTATATGGCTCTTTATCAATATATTGGCACTACTCCTATCCTTACACTAGAAAACGATATTGAGACATTTGAATTTGTGTTACAAAAACTTAAAGAAAACAATCCTAATTTACCGCATATATTATTGCTTGAGTCTGTTATTAGTAATTATAAATTACGAATGCAGCAATTAAATCGTGATTATATTAATATAAGTATTGGAAGCGATGCTCCCGATTTTGCACTTACTGATAATAAAGGTAATAAAATACATCTTAGTGATTTTATCGGGGAAAATGTAATTGTCGCTTTTTGGTCATCATTGAATAAATCATCGGCAAATAATATTAAAAGACTTAAAGACATCAATAAAAACTATAATTTTAAAATTATTTTAATCTCCTTGGACACAAATCAAGAAAAGTGGCTTAATGCAATAAAATCGAATGAAATTGAAAATTTTACAAATGTGTGTGATTTTAAATCTTGGGAAAGTCCAGTTGCAAAAATATATGGTTTAAATTCTTTGCCAGCTTATGTTGTTGTTGACTCGCAATCGGTAATTCAATATCTTACAGATGATATTAATAATTTGCTGGAAAAAGTTTTTGAACTTAATAATGTCAAATAATACTTATCATAAATTAATCCTACTTCTTCTGCTAATTTATTTAAGCGGAACTATACTTGCACAACAAGCATTTAGGCAAGAGGTAAACCATAAAATAGATGTGGAACTTAATGCTATTGACAAAATCTTGCAAGGACAAATACAAACCGAATATATCAATAATTCGCCCGACACACTTTTGTTTATTTATTATCATCTTTGGCCTAATGCCTATAAAAATATAGAAACCCCTTTTGCAAAACAGCAAGTACAAATTGGTTTTTCAACTTTTTATTATTCTGACGATGAACATAAAGGACATATAATATGTAAAAATTGTAAAATTGATGATAATGCTGTAGAGTTCGTTGAAATAAAAGAAGGAATAGAGGACATAAAAGCTCTACATTTACCAAAACCGCTTTTACCTGGCGACACAATAATATTTTCTGCCGATTTTGTTGTGCAAATACCCAAACTTATAAGTCGATTAGGCTGGATGAATCAAGATTTTTGCATATCTCAATGGTATCCAAAGCCTGCAGTTTACGATTCTTACGGCTGGCATCCAATGTCATATCTTGATGTGGGTGAGTTTTATTCTGAGTTTGGTAGATTTGAAGTTAATATTACTTTACCCGATAATCACATATTGGCAGCAACTGGAGATTTAATCAATGACAAGGAATTAACACGACTTGAAAATTATGCCGATTTATGTAAAAAAACAGATATTAGTAAAAATGATATCGCTTTTGGAGACTCTACAAAAACAAAAACTTTAAATTTTGTTGCAAACAATGTTCATGATTTTGCTTGGTTTTGCTCACCAAATTTTATAGTTGACAGAAAGTCCCATTTTATCGAAAATCAAGATAAATATGTAAACTGCTGGGCATTTTACCACAAACATAATTCAAACTTATGGTCAGATGCTACAGATTATATTGCAAAAACTATTGATTTAATGAGTCAAAATGTTGGAGATTACCCTTTTAATAATTGCACTGCCGTTGATGCTCCTTTAGGTACTGGCGGAGGCATGGAGTACCCAACAATTACAATTGTTAGTGCAGATAATAAACGCTCGTTAGAAAAAGTGATTGCACACGAAGTTATTCATAACTGGTTTTATGGTATGATTGCAAGTAATGAGAGAGATAATCCGTGGATAGATGAAGGTTTTACATCGTTTTACGAGTCCAAATATTTTGACCACTATTATCCAAACGAAGAAACACTTACTGGATTAGTTAATAGCAGTATCAAAATACATGGATTAGACAAACTGCCTGAAAGATATGCAAGAGAATTAGCGTGGACATATCTAATGTCAGAGAATTTCCAGCAAAACCCTAAGCTTAATTCAGAGGAGTTTACAGTATTTAATTATTTTATTTTATCTTACTATAAACCTGTTATTGCTCTATATAGTCTGGAAAAACACATCGGACATGATAGCTTTAGAGAACTTATGAGAAGTTTTTTTGATAAATATAAAAACTCTCATGTCTCTCAAGACGATATAGTGGAATATTTTTCAGATAACGTAAATAAAGATATCACTTGGTTTTTTGATGATTTTTTATTCTCAAATAAAAAGCCAGACTATAAAATTTGTGGTTTAAGGCAAGATAGTTTGATAATTAAAAATGCTGGCGAGTGCTTGTCTCCTTTATTTCTACAAATTGGAGATTCAATGAGTATCAAGGCTGGATTTAGAGGTAAAAAAAGATTTTATATTGGTCAAAACACTGAGTTTGCAATCGACCCAAACTTTAAAACTCTTGATATTAATAGATCAAATAACTATTATAGAAAAGGGTTTTTAAAACCTAACAGATCTGTAAAATTTAGCATTGCAAATTTTATGGACAATCCTCAAACTTTTCAGATACCAATTTTACCAATGCTTACATACAATACTGCAGATGGTTTAAGTCCTGGATTACTAATTTACAGAAGTCCGTTTCCTAAAAAGAATTTTGAATTCCAGATTATGCCTTTGTGGGGAATTAAAACAGGTTTATTAAATGGTTTTGGCAATATTTCATATTTTATTCATCCTCACGAAACACTAATTAGAGAAATAGAAATATTTGCATCAGGACGCAGATTTGGACTTGGTGATGACAATAAAGGCTATTATTTTAAATTTTCTCAAGGACTTTGCTTTAAATTTAGGACAAAACCTAAGGTAAATGCGAGTTCGGAACTGAGTGTGCGAAATGTAACAGCAAACAATTTTTATTTTACAAAAACGGTTAATTTACAGCAAGTTAAATATGAGTTTGTTGACTATAAGCCAATAAACCCATGGTCTGTAGTTTTAGACTTTCATGCAGGACGAGGTTTTAGCAAAATATCGGCCGAATTGGTTAAAACATTTAATTATAACGAATATATTGGTTTACGCATTAGGTTATTTGGCGGCAAATTTCTGCATAGCTCCAATGTGTATTATGGGAATTATAATTACAGAATGTTTGGAAATACTGGTGACCAAGATTATTTTTATGATGAGCTATTTGTTGGCAGAACAGAAAGCATTCGGCA
>CAYNKH010000241.1:0-3788 GCA_964397745.1 uncultured Bacteroidales bacterium
TTATTTATATTTAATTCTAATAAGAATTGCTGGAATCAATATCAGAGCACAAAGCAGACAAAGGAGTATTGAGAATATTATCAAGAACCCAAATGACTTCAGCATTGTAATACCAGACAAAAACAGTACCGAAAATCCAAGCATTACCGAAAAAGCGTTTATTGCAATCCCTCGTCCTGTATTTCTAAGACAAATATCAACCGCTTCTTTAATTGTTTTTCCAATTTCAAGTTCTGATTTTATTCGCCAAAATACGTGAATTGTATAATCGACTCCAATACCGATAGCCACGGATGACAACAAGGATGTTGCGATATCTAATCTTATCCCAAACCAACCCATAAGTCCAAAATTGCAAACAATTGTAAATAGTAAAGGGATACCTCCAATTAATCCAGTTTTTAAGGATTTAAAAATTATCCATAACAAAATAAGTATTGCACCAAACGCCACAAGTAATGAGTATATTTGCCCTTCGGTAATAGAGATAGCCATATCTTTCTCAACCAAAGAAATTCCTGATTCAAACTTAGCATATTCAGAGTTTGCACAAAAATCGTGTATTGTATATGCAATTTCATTATACTCTTTCATGTTTTTTGCACTAAATTGTACATTTACAATTGCTTTTTCGAAATTAAAGTCAACAAATTTTTCAAAATCTTCGGGGTCACCACTCATATTATAGAATTCGATATATTGAGCGATTCCGTTACGAGTATCAGGTATTTTACCGTAGGCAGGATCATCAGGATCATTAAGAGCTTCGCTCATAATTCTTAATATACTCGCCAAAGAAGTAACATTACCAGTTTGTGGAAATTCTTTTATTTTTGTCTCGAGTTTATCCATTTCGCTAATTACCTCTGGCGATTTTATATCACCTTCAAACATAATCGAAATTGTTTTTGTACCCCCAAAATACTTATCCATTACATTTGTAGCTTTACGAATAGAGTGTGATTTAGGCATAAGATTTTCGTTGTTAATGCTCACTTCCAATCTTGTTATTCCTATTGCAGCAAACACAAAAATCGTTGAAAATACAATAATAACTGGTTTTGATTTATTTATAGTAATAGAAGAAGCTATTTTAAGTAGTTTATCTATAGGCGATGATCGCTGTCCGTTAAAACTTTTTTGAGGTTTTCCTTTTTTCATTCCAATAAGGATAGCGGGCAAAAAGTATAAACTTAAAAGTAATGCAAATGCAATACCTATCGAACAAACAACCCCCATTTGTACGGCTGGTTCCATTACATGCACAAGTAGTCCCAACACACCAGCAATAGTTGTAAGACCAGTTAATATAATAGGTTTTGAAAGGCTATTTACAGTTTTTTTCACTATTTTATCCATACTATACTCTGGATGCAATGAGTTTAATTCCTGATATTTAGAAATTATGTGAACCCCATAATTATTTGCAATAGAAATCATCAATATTGGGACAAGTATTGCGATTAAGCTTAATTCATAACCCAAGAGTGGCATAAGTCCCATTGAAATTCCGGTAGAAATTAATACTACAAGCATGGGTAATAACACTCCACGTTTTTCTCGAAATGATACAAACAAAAACACAATCATAACTAATAAAGCAAGAGGCATAAGTATCATAAGATCTCTTGTAGCTTTTACCTGAACCTCATCTCTAAGATAAAGCATTCCCGTCATATCATAATTATCGGAGCCCCAGATTCCAGCAATAATTTCTTCTATTCTATCTACTATTTCAGAATCGGCATAATCCTCTTCAGGATTTACTATCATCACAGTATATTTAAAATCCTCAGAAACCAATAGCTTATATGCCAATTCATTAGATTTAATATCCTCTCGCACTTCTTTTTTCTCTTCTGCGTTTTCGGGTATAAATTTCACTGCGGGATCAACAAGCATAAAACCATCTTCGCTACGTATATTTTTCGAATCAAAAACAGAGATTACATCAACAAACATGTTACAATCAGATATTGAATCGTGTATAGCACTAAGTTTTGTTAAAACATCCTTATTAATAACATCATCAGCTTCAAAAACAACAATAACTGGGTCATACTTACCAAAAATCTCTTCAGTTTTTTCGATATTTAGTTTTGATTCCGTACCCTGCGGCGTATAACGCATAAGGTCTGGGTTAATTTTAGCATCTTTCATAGGAATAAGAAATGCTATAAATAAAATTACAGGAATTACAATTAATATGTACCTGTATGGCTTGTCTAAAAGTCTATTTTTCATATTTAAAACCTATATTTCATTGATAAAAACATTCCACTCATTATACTGCCTGCAAAATCATATATGGTTTCGCTTGGTCCATCCATAAACTGACCGCCGCCAGATATAGCCAACTCGTCAGTTAGTTTCCACTTAAGTGCCGCTCTCAATAATTTTTCCTCAGTAGTAAAATTATAATACAAACTTAAATCACCTGTTAGCGTTTCGTAAAAGAAATCCTTATGAAAGGTTACCATTACTCCATGGTTGGTTTTGTAATACTGATTAAAGACCTTTTGATTAAATCTCCCAATTTCATAAGCTACCATTTGATTTGCATAATTGCCTAATTGCAATGGGTCTGCCAAATTTTGGGGTAGTGAGGGGGCTGTA
This sequence comes from uncultured Bacteroidales bacterium, assembly GCA_964397745.1. Classification (GTDB taxonomy): domain Bacteria; phylum Bacteroidota; class Bacteroidia; order Bacteroidales; family ML635J-15; genus Bact-19. The sequence goes on from CAYNKH010000241.1 coordinate 2,617, forward strand.
GCTTTCTCAAAATCAAAAACATAGCGTCCTATGTATTCTCCAATTATTTTAATTCCCCAAATGTCCTTTTCAATTCCTGCTACATAATAAATATCAGGATTAGGAATAAACACACTGTCTTTATAATTTTCGGTATGATTAAATGCTGCTTCTCCAGTAATTAACCACGAACCTGCTGGTACACTTAAATTAAGTCCGAGACTATTTTTTTTATAGAACTCTGCCTGATTTACAAGACTTATTGACATTGGAGGCGCTAAGTTAAAATCTTTAACTTTAAATCCATAAAACGGGTCGTATCCATGAAATCCAGTAAGCGAAATATCGGCAAACGAAAACTGTGCACCAATACGAGCAGAAAAGCTCATATTCTCAAATGATACTTCGGGAAGTGCATATTCGTCAAAGCTAACATCAGCACCTTCCATAACATTCATATCAAAAAGTTCATACCTATATATAGATGGGCTAAAAAACGGAATTGCGAGCAACTCTATATTTAGCCAAGCAGTAGGTTTTATATTTGTTTTGAGCATAAAATTTGACATTTGCATATCTTCAATATCAGCACTTAAAAAGAAATAATCCTTTGGACAAACATTATCGGTAGGATTAAAACTTGTAGCTTTTCCATATTTAACAATCATTTTACCAAGTGAGATATCAAAATAGTTTCCTCTATATTCGGCAAAAGCTTCTTTAAGCTGAAGTATCGTTTTGGTTTCTCCAAAAAAACTACCGCTTCTTACCCGTAAATCAGAAACAAATCGAGCATTTCCTTTTTGCCCTGACGCTTGTAATCCAAACTCACCATAAGCAGACGAGATATCAAAGGATTTTGACAATCCAAAATATGAACCTCCTGCAAATCCGTTTAATGTATAAATAGGTTCGGCTTCACCAAAACTCTGTGCACTTATGCCAAAACTTATAAGTATTAATAATAATGTACTAAATAATTTATTCTTCATGTTTTTTTAATTTTGATGTAAAAATACAATCAAAATTCTAACATAAGGTTACTGTTTTAAAAGTTGGACTGTGGTTTTTGGTGTGATTTTTAAAAGATGAACCTATTTTACACAAGTAACACCAATATATTCAAAAAAATATTAAATAATACCTTAAATCCGCAACAAAGTTATTAACAAAAGCAGTCAAAACACTGTGTA
>CAYNKH010000242.1:0-3763 GCA_964397745.1 uncultured Bacteroidales bacterium
AGTGATAGTTCAGTAATAACAATTAACACACAAAAACAATAATTATGAAAAAAGTCTATGTAATTTTAATTGTCATTTTATTGGGTTTTACATTATATGCTCAAGATTTTCAAATTTTGCAGCAATACACTTATGGCGGCTCTTTAGATGAGTATTCTTGTGATATTATAAAGTGTAGTAAAGGAGGATATTTTATTAGTATTAGCACTATGTCGGATACTACGGGAAATAAAACTACGCCTAATTATGGAGCAGAGGATATTTGGTTAGTCAAAATAGATGACGATTTTAACATTGAGTGGCAAAAATCTTATGGTGGGGATGGTTCGGAGAGCATTGCGAATATAGTAGAAGATGAAGATAATAATATTTATGTAAGTGGCAGTGTACAAACTGCAAATGGAGGAAATATTATAGTTGAAATCGATTTTTTTGATTTTTTTGTAGCTAAACTAGATGCTGATGGAAATGAAATATGGCAAAAATCGTATGGCGGTTCTGATAGTGATGGTTTAAAAAATGTTATTATTGCAAATAACAAATTGTTTTTAATAGGAAATTCTAGTTCTGATATATCTACAGATAAAACAGATTTTTGTAGAGGGTTTTATGATTATTGGGTGGTTTGTATTGATACTGCAGGAAATAAATTGTGGGATAAAACTTATGGCGGTACTGGTACAGATTTGGTAGATGATGCTGCTTATGATAACGAAAATAATATGATTTATATCTCTGGTAAATCTAATTCAGATGCTGGCCATGAAAAGTCTCAAGATGCTTATACTAATCTATACTTTGACTCATGGTTATTAAAAATTAATGCTGAAACTGGTGAGTTAATTTGGGATAAAACAATTGGTAATGACGCTGAAGCACAACGCATGTCAATTGCATTATCTGATTCTTATCTATATTGTGCGACAAGTAATTCAGGAGATGCGTCGGGGGACAAAACTGAAAACAGTCTTGGTGGAACAGATTTTTGGATTATTAAACTAGATTTTGATGGAAATATTATTTGGGATAGAACTATTGGAGGAGTAGGTCGTGATGCGGCTGGAGATTTAATAGTTCGAAACGATAACCAAATACTAATTGCTGGTAGCTCAGACTCTCCTATTTCTTTTGATAAAACAGAGGACCCTCGGTTTGTATGGGATGTAGGTGAAGAAATTCTTTATAAAACTGATTTTTGGTTTGTTTGCATTAATGAGAACGGAGAAGTTTTGTGGGATAAAACTATTGGAGGTATGGGATTTGAAACTAGGCCAAGAATTATTATTAATCCTGATAATGATAATTTAGTTTGTGCTGGAATTTCAACTAGTGAGGTAAGTGGTGATAAAACTTCGCCATATTTTGGTGAAACTGGTACATTTTATGGTGAACCTGATATTTGGGTGTTTGAAATGACATTGCCTGCAATATCTGGTATTGACTTGGCTACAAAAACCAATTTATCAGTTTATCCAAATCCTGCTTCAGAATTTGTTTCTATATCTTGCGATCAAGATTTTTCTAATTTATATATTTATAATCTTTTAGGTAAGCTAATGTTTCAAGCTAAGAATTGTAATGAAATTAGAGTTAATCTTGGTGGCTTTGCAAGTGGTTTATATCTAATTGAGATAGAATCAGAAGGTAGCCGAACTGTTCAAAAATTAGCAGTTGAGTAAGGATTTAAATTTGAATACTTTAAGGTGTTTTTACTAAGCATAATTCTAAATTTCGGCAGCAAAGTGGCTATTGCTGCCGAAATTTAGTTCTGTTGTAAGCTTAAAATACCCTAAATCAGTTGAGATTTTTTATTGTTTAAGAAACTTCCAATAGTTATCTGAATTTACAACATTAAAAGTGTATGATGAATAATTATTTTCAAAATCTTTAGGGATTTTCGCCATTCTGTCAGGATTATATTTACATTCAAAAAGCTTTAGTTCTCCCCCATATTCTTCAATATAATCGATTTCTTTCTTTTGATAGTTCCTCCAAAAATAGGAATTTACAATTTTTCCGGAATTGAACTTGTTTTTTTGCATTTCTGAGATGAAATAATTCTCCCAAAGATGCCCAACATCATTCCTAAAAGTAAGGGGATTAAAATTGCGAATGATTGAATTCCTAATCCCACAGTCGTAAAAATAATACTTTTTGTTTTTCCCAATTTCATTTCTTGGATTATTGCTTAAAGCTGATAAGCCAAAAATCACAAAACTATTCTCAAGCAATTCGAGATAGCGTTTTACAGTATTAACATGCACATTAAGTTTATTTGATAACTCATTTAATGAGACTTCGCTTCCAATTTGAAATGCAAGTAACTTTAGAAGATTATACAGGATTTCTGGTTTTTTTAATCTTTCAAATTGAAGAACATCTTTATAAAGATAGTTTGATGCTATATTATCCAACTCCTCAATAGCGTAGTCTTCTGGTTTATTGTAAACTTCTGGGTATGTGCCAAATCTTAGAATATTTTCAAGTTTTGAACTTGCTGCAAGCAGATCTTCATTTTCAACAAGCTCACTAAACGAAAATGGGGTCATGTAAAAAAAACGAGATCGTCCTGTAAGAGGTTCTCCCGACTCTTGTTGAAGACTTAGAGCAGATGAGCCAGTTGCGATAATCTTTATTTCTGAGAAAGTATCATGTATGATTTTCAAAACATTTCCAATATTAGGAATACTTTGAGCTTCATCAAAAATTATATATTTATAGGAACCAATAAACGAAAAAAGTTTCTCAGAATTAGTTGTTTGTAATAATTCACTATTTTCTAGCAACTCGCAATTTATATATCTTGAATCAGGAAAATCATTAATTATTTCCTTTACCAGAGTGGTTTTACCAACTCTTCTGGCTCCAAGCAAAACAACTACTTTATTTAAGCCAAATGCTGCTTTAATTCTATTCTCTATTTGTCTATTAAACATAACTTGAGTTTTTACAAAAATAAGCAATTATAAATCGTAATGCAAGTATTTTATCAAATTTATGCACTATACTGCATAAATTCATTAAAATTTATGCATTTACCTGCATGAATTCATTGAAATTTATGCACTTCATTAAGTTTGATTATAATAAATCTCATAAAATGAGTTAAAAAATCGAACATAAACTTATATGTTAATTTTTTTTAAAAAAAATCATTACATTATAATAAATTTATACCTATATTGTAATTCACATTTAGATTATATTATAATCATTATGAGTTCTCGAACCATTGTACATATTGATTTAGACAGCTTTTATGTCTCTGTAGAGAGATTAGAAAACAGTAAACTAAATGGAGTGCCTGTTATTGTTGGAGGTGGTTCAGATAGAGGTGTAGTTTCATCTTGCAGTTATGAGGCAAGGCATTTTGGTGTAAGATCTGGAATGCCTGCTAAAATGGCTAAATATTTATGTCCCGATGCTGTTTTTATTCGTGGAGATATGGAAGTTTATTCTCGATATTCGAAAATCGTAACAGATATTGTTGCAGAAAAATCTCCTACTTACGAAAAAGCAAGCATCGATGAACATTATATTGATATTTCGGGAATGGATAAGTTTTATGGAAGCAATAAATGGGCAAAAGAATTAAAAAATGATATAGTAACAAATACAGGATTACCAATATCATTTGGGCTTTCGGTAAATAAAACTGTTGCTAAAATTGCAACTGACGAGGCAAAACCCTTTGGTGAATTGTGTGTTGAGCAGACAATGGTAAATCAGTTTTTAGACCCGCTTTCAATTAAGAAAATACCAA
>CAYNKH010000243.1:0-3750 GCA_964397745.1 uncultured Bacteroidales bacterium
TTGAATAAATACAAATATCGTACAAAAAAACAATATGTAACATTGAATTGTTTAACAATCTTTTATAATAATTCGCTTAACTCTAACCACCTAAGTTCTTTATTTTCGATTTCATCTAACAGTTTGGACAATTGGTCAGATTTGAGCATTAAGTCTTCGTTGCTCAGATTACCAGAGTTAAGTTCATTTTCGAGAGTTTCACGTTTAGTGTCTAATAGAGGAAGTTCTTTTTCTAACTGCGCGAACTCGTATTTTTCGTTAAAACTGATTTTTTTAGGCTTGTCTGTATCGACATTTTGTTTTTTCGATGCAGCTTTTTCTATTTTTGCTTTAGGTTTAGCCTGTTCAGTTTCGCTTTGATATAAATCAGAGTTGCGATATTGCGAATAGTTTCCTGGGAAATCTTTGATTTCGCCTTTACCGTCAAACACAAAAAGATGATCAACGATTTTATCCATAAAAAACCTATCGTGAGAAACCACAATAACAGTAGCATCAGTTAGCATAAGATATTCTTCAAGCACCTGTAATGTCATAATATCTAAGTCGTTGGTCGGCTCGTCCATAAATAGCACATTGGGTTGTTGCATTAAAATAGTGCATAAATACAATCTTCGTTTTTCGCCACCACTAAGTTTACGGATAAAGTTATGCTGCATATCGGGGGGAAAAAGAAAATACTGTAAAAATCCTGATGCACTAAATGACTTACCATTTTTTAATTTAACAGATTCTGCAATTTTTTTAACAACATCTATTGGTTTAGTATCGTCATCAAAACTTATTCCGTCTTGCTTATAATATGCAATTTTAACAGTTTCGCCAATATCAATTCTTCCCTTATCTTGCGAAAGTTCTCCTGCTAGAAGATTAAGAAATGTTGTTTTTCCACTGCCATTTTTACCAACAATTCCCACCTTTTCGCCACGTGCAAACTTGTACGAAAAATCATTTATAAGGCATTTGTCGTCAAAACTCTTTTTGAGATTATAAATATCTATAACTTTTTTTCCAAGTCGATCGCTTGCAACACCAAGTTCAAGTTTTGAATTATCAATGCGGCGGTTTGCTTTTTCTTTCAACTCATCAAAGCCATCTACTCTATGTTTTGCTTTATGTGTTCGGGCTTTTGGCATTCTACGCATCCACTCTTGCTCGGTTTTCATCAAGTTTTGTGACCTAGTAATATTTGCTTGGAGATTTTCAATTCTTTCTGTTCGTTTTTCGACAAAATACGAATAGTTACCTTGATATGTGAATATTTTGCCTTGATCTAATTCGAGAATAACAGTGCAAACCCTATCGAGAAAGTATCTGTCGTGAGTAACCATAAAAAGCGTAATATCGCTTGCTGATAAATACTCTTCTAACCATTCTATCATACTTAAATCAAGATGATTTGTAGGTTCATCTAAGATTAGTAGATCGGGGTTACTTATCAATGTTCCGGCAAGTGCGACCCTCTTTTTTTGTCCTCCACTTAGATGTGCAATCTTTGCGTCATAATCAAAAATTTCAAGTTGCCCAAGTATCTGTTTTACTTTAGCTTCGTAATCCCAAGCATTTAAACTATCCATCAAGTCCAGAGCCTTTTGCATTACTTCATTATCAGCAGTTTTAAGAGAGTCATTATAGTTTCGGATAGCTTGAATAATTTCATCCTCCTGAAAAAAAACGGCTTGAATAATACTTTTTTGAGGATCGAGATTTATATGTTGTGGTAAATATGAGATTTTAAGATCACGCTTAGAACTTAGGGCTCCACTATCGGGCGTATCTAAACCGCCTAGTATATTCAATAATGTAGTTTTACCTGTACCATTTTTTGCAATCAAAGCAATTTTTTGATTTTGAGATATATTAATATCAATACCCTCAAACAAGAGTTTTTCTCCGTAACGTTTACTAATATTTTCAGCCTGTAGATAACTAATCATGCAAAGTAAATTTGCACAAAATTAGCATAAAAATTCGATTAGGTCTGAATTAAAACACTGACTTTTAAAATATACAATTAATAGTAATATGTTAATAATGCTCCTGCTCAAAATTTGGTTCAAAGTCTAACTCACTTTCAACAACGAACTATGAGTTCTACACAGTTACATCATGTCTCCAAACAGGTGTCAAAGAGCTGCTCCCCCCTACCCTATTTTTTTAAATAAAAGTCAATATGAAACTAATATCATTTTATTTAAATTTGATATATATAAATTTGCAAACGAAAACTTGATTAGAATTTTACATTTTGACACAATGAAATACGAACACATATTTTTTGATTTAGACAGAACTATATGGGATTTTGATGCCAACTCCATCGAAACGATTCAAGAAATTTTTATAAAACACAATTTAATTAGTTATTGCACATTCGAGGTTTTTTTCGAAAAATATCGAGAAGTAAACAATATTTTATGGCAAAATTATCGGGATAACAAGATTACAAAAGAAGACTTAAGCTGGAAAAGATTTTATCTTACAAATCAACATTTTGGCAATATAAACGAGAGTTTATCAAAACACATGAGTAACGACTACATCTCGATAAGCCCAACAAAAACGCAAATGTTACCTAATGCTATGGAGGTTCTAGAGTATCTGCAAAAAAAATACAAATTACATATCATAACAAATGGGTTTACAGATGTTCAACATAACAAATTAAAAAATTGCGGTATAAAGGGTCATTTTAGTTCAGTATTTACATCAGAAGAAGTTGGGTGCAACAAACCGAACTCTGATTTTTTTAATTTTGTGATATTCAAAACTGGTGCAAATAGGAATAATTCGATTGTTATTGGCGATGACATAGAAGTAGATATTAAAGGAGCAGCAGAAGTCGGCATAGACACAATATGGTTTAATCCTAATAATGGGACGGATTCTTTTGAAGCAAATTTCGAAATACAAAATCTTGCAGAGCTTAAAGGGATATTATAATCATTATGGTATTAAAATCTTATACTCACAATCAAATCAATATAATCAGGAACAAAAACAAATTCATTTTTAATCTCTGAAACGTAATAGCCATCTGGATCTAACAAATTTTCGTTCAAGCTTTTATAAAACACAATTTCGGGGGCATACTGCACCGATATAACACAATTTGGAGAAATATTGATGTCCACTCCAATAGTAATGTCGGCACCAACTTTTAAATAGTCAATTTCTCGGAATCCTTTAACTTCGGGGTTATAAGGAGAAACGCTTACAAAATTAACTGGATAACCATTGTATGGAATATTATAATGATAATAATACTCTCCAACAAAATGATAACCACCAATTAAACCACCTCCAATATAAAAGCTGTAATTTTTTCTTGGAAACGAGGCTTCTGCCCCAAATCTAATGTCATAAGTGTATAAATTATTGTAAAACTGACGCATAACTAACGAATCGACAATAGTAGTATCACTATCGCTTATAACCTGTTGCGACTTTTTATCCCAAATATCAACATAATCATTTTTTCGATAATAATTAATAAAATTAAGACTCGCTCTAATATTCATTTTAGAATAAAGATGTTTATATTGCAGAGAAATTTTTGAAGTAGGCATACGACCACTCCCAAACATACCAAGAGCTGGAAACACATTAAGACCTATAAGGTTTTTATTCAATGTGTCAATATAAGTTGTATCATCAATAGGCTGTATCAAAGCATGATCATTCTGTTGAGCGGCAAGGGATAGTGAAAACACTAACATAAATATTATCAAATAATTTTTCATAATTCAA
>CAYNKH010000244.1:0-3739 GCA_964397745.1 uncultured Bacteroidales bacterium
ATCTGCGAAATCTGCGAGACATTTTTTCTTTTTTCTCTGTGTGTTTTTTTTTCTTTGCCCCCGTTGCGATTGTTTTTTCCCTTTTTTCGCTATTTCTTTTTCCATTTTTCCTTACAATAAAACAATTCCATACATAATACCGTTATTACCGCATAATTGTAATAAATTTGATTGTAATCAATATTGATTATTTTTGCAATAAAACAAGTATTGAAGAAATATATATTAATATTATCTTTTATAGTTACCCAGTTTAGTTTGTTGGCACAGATTGACTCTACTTTAATTAATGTCCATCGCCTTACAATTAAACCAAGTACCGACAGCATTTTTCTCGACACCTTGAGTGTTGTACAAAGCAGTCTTATGTTTTACGATAAAAATAATAACACAATCGAAGGCTTAGATTATAGTTTTGATTTTGAGAAATCTGTTCTTGTTTTTAATTCGCCACCCGACATTGATACACTTATAATTTCTTACAAAACCTTTCCAATTAACTTTTTTGAGCCTGTCTCTCTTTTTGATAGATCTAATTTTTTAGTCGGTGCCGATGATGACCAAGCGAATTATAAATATGTTTTTAGTCAGGAAGATTACAAATCGAGTTTTTCGCAAAGCAGTCTTTCACGTAAAGGTAGCATTAGTAGAGGCATTAGTTTTGGAAACGCACAAGATGTGATTGTCAATAGTAGTTTAAATCTACAATTAGATGGAAAACTAAATAATGACCTTTTTATTACTGCTGCGATAAGTGATAATAATATTCCCATTCAACCCGATGGCACATCACAGCAGTTGCAGGAGTTTGACAAAGTATTTATTAAGTTGTATAACGATAACTTTTCTCTTATTGCTGGAGATTTTGAGTTAAAAAAACCACGAGGATATTTTCTTAATTATTACAAAAAGGCACAAGGAGCAGAAATAAAATATAATACAGGTTTTAAAACTAAATCTGAAAAAGATGTTGCGATTAACACTTCGGTAAGTGGAGCCGTTGCCAAAGGAAAGCTGCAAAGACAAGAGTTAAAGGCTGTAGAGGGAAATCAAGGGCCTTATAGACTTACTGGTACGAATAATGAAACATTTATTATCGTGCTTGCAGGCACAGAAAAAGTCTATATAGACGGTATGTTACTAAAGCGTGGAACCGAAAACGATTATGTAATAGATTATAATCTTGGGGAAATTGTTTTTACTGCAAATCAGCCTATTAATAAAGACAAAAGGATAATTGTAGAGTTTGAATATTCTGATCGAAATTACACAAGATTTTTGGTAACAACATCTAATGAAATAAAAATTGGCAATAGTGAATTTTGGCTAAATATTTACGATGAAAGTGATAATAAAAACCAAGCTTTTGACCAAACAATAACTGCCGATGATAGAGCTTTACTTAGTGGTATTGGCGATAATTTGAATATGGCAATTGTGCCAGGTTATGATAGCCTTGAGTTTGAATCTGCCGAAATTAGATATGCTCTTATCGATTCAATTGTAGGTGGTGTTTTATATGATTCAATATTTATTTATAGCACAAATCCCGACTCTGCATTTTATCGTATAAGTTTTTCTTTAGTGGGGCCAAATAAAGGAAATTACAAAAAAGGAGTATCGGCTGCAAACGGAAGAGTTTACGAATGGGTTGCTCCTGTAAATGGCGTACCACAAGGAGATTATATTCCGTTTAAAAAAATAATTACCCCAAAGAAAAACCAGGTCATAAGTTTAGGAGGATTAAGTAAAATTACTGATAAAACAATTCTGAATTTCGAGTTAGCATATAGCAATACCGATGTTAATACATTTTCTAAACTTGATTCAAAAGATGATAAAGGATATGCTGCCAAAATTGGTGTTGAGCAACAAATTATCAAAACAAAAAACACTCAATTTGGGGCAAATATATCTTATGGATTTATTGAGAGAAATTTCCAAGCAATTGAGAATTTTCGGGAAACAGAATTTACCCGCAATTGGAATCTGGAGTCAATTTATCCCCAACACAACGAAAATCTTATGAATGCTGAGCTTTTTCTGTTAAATAAAAAAATTGGAAACTCAAGTATTGGAACTTCTTATATTAATCGTGGAGCAGAATATTCTGGATTACAAAATAATGCTTCAACTAAACTACGTTTTGGTACGTGGAATATTAGCGGAGTAGCAAGTCTTTTAACATCAGAAAGCAATTTGTATAACACTGAGTTTTTAAGGCATAGCGTGTTGGTTTCTAAGGATTTATGGAAGCTTAATGTTGGGATTAAAGAAATATCCGAACGAAATATATGGAATACAGTACAATCTGACAGTATTACTCTTAATAGTTTTAATTTTAATCAACTTGAAGCGTTTGTTTCAAATTCTGACAGTACAAAAAACAAATATTTTATCAACTACAAATATCGTAGCGATGAGTTGCCAAAGAATAATATTCTAGAAAAATCAACGGTTTCGCAAGATATTAATGTTGGAACAACTTTAATTTCAAAGTCAAAATCAAGATTGTCAACAGTTTTTAATTATCGCCAATTGCAAGTGATGGACAACAGTTTGTATGATGGGAATTCGGAAAACAATATGACAGGTAAAGCTGAATATAGTTTTAGACTTTTTAAAGGAGTGATTAGTTCATCTACTTTATATGAGATAGGTTCTGGACTTGAACGTAAAACCGAATTTTCATATATCGAAGTTGCTCCTGGACAAGGTGTTTTTGCTTGGACCGATTATAATGAAAATGGAATTCAAGAATTAGACGAGTTTGAACTTGCAAACTTTATTGATGAGGCAAGTTTTATTAGAGTATTAATACCTACAACCGATTATATCAAAACATACAGCAATCAATTTAATCAAAGTCTTAAAATTAGCCCCGAAGTAGCGTGGCGTTCTAAAACAGGAATAAGAAAATTTATTAGTCGTTTCTCCGACCAGTTTGCATATAGAATATCACAAAAAAACACATCATCAGAGCTTCTTGAGTATGCAAATCCTTTTAATACAAATGTTGACGAAACACAACTTGTAAATCTTAATTCTTCGATACGTAATAGCTTTTCTTTAAATCGTGGAAAGCCCGGTTTTGGTATCGATTATATCATTCAAACCAATAATAGTAAAATTCTATTAGTTTCAGGTTTTGATACTCGAACTAACTTTAATCATAATTTATTATTGCGTTATAATCGTGGAAAAGTTGTCAGTGTCCAAAACAGTTCACAACTTGGAGATAAAACTTATTCTTCAGAATTTTTTACCAATAAAGATTATAATATTGAAATATTGTCAAACGAGTCACAATTAAACATTCAACCAAATTTAAATAACAGAATTACGCTAAAATACGAGTATAAAAACAAAAACAACACATCAGGAGGAGAAATACTTGACATTCATGATGCAGGTTTAGAATACCGTTTAAGCTCAGTTTCAAAAGGAGCATTAAGTGCAACATTTAATTATATTTATTACGATTTTAATGCTGCAACCAATACAGCAATTGCTTATGAAATGCTGCAGGGATTAATGCCAGGTTCTAATCTTACATGGTCTGTAAATTTTCAACGACAACTTGCTAATGGTTTACAAATCAACTTAAACTATAACGCTAGAAAATCACAAGATGCTGAAATTATTCATACTGGTGGAGTTCAATTGAGAGCGTTCTTTTAAAAACGGTTTACGGTTCTCGGTTCGCAGTTTGTTGATTGTTGATGCCTGAATATGGTTG
>CAYNKH010000245.1:0-3680 GCA_964397745.1 uncultured Bacteroidales bacterium
GAGTCTAATTTTTTATAAATAAATTTATTTATTTTAAGTAAATTGAACAAATAATCCTTTTCGGCTTTTTGTAGTCTGCTCAAACTTTCTAATGTTCCAGACCTATCAATTGAAGGGGTTTTATTTATTGTCGCTTGTTTCTTTTTGCACAAATGATAAAGTTCGTTTTTTTCTATTTGTAGATTTTCTAAATTTGTTTGATCAATATTTAATTTGAATAATTGTTTAGTTAAATTTTCTGAGAATACGATATCTTCGCCATTTATTAAATATGCTTCTTGGTTTAAAAACAATTTAAAGTTTTCAATTTCTTTTTTTGGAACTAAAATGTCAACATCGCAGCTATAACGATTGTTCCATGGCTCTGCAGAGTCTTTTAGTAAATAGTATTTTAAATTTGATTTTTTTAATGTTTGCAATGTGTTTTCATGATATTTATTTTGTGCTTTTATGCCTTTATATATTTTCCCAAGTACTTCTTTGTATTTTCCTTCTAGTTGTTCTTTATATATATCATAAAATGCTGCAGCAAGGCTAGTTTCTATAAGCAAGTCAACAAATTTAGAATTTATTTCTGGAGTAAACGAATCATTATGAACTAATGACTTAGCGAAATTAATTACTTGTTCTTTTTCATGTTTATTGGTATTTTTCTTCTTTCTTAATACCATACTATTGTTGTTTAATAGTTTAATTAAAATTTATAGCCAAAATATTTAATCTCTTTTTTAAAGATGTTTTCAACTTTTTGTTTTGATTCTGAGTCAAAGAAAACTCTATAATGGTCACTTGGACTTCTATATTGGTTTTTTGTTTTAGGTAGTTTTGTGTATGGTATTTTTAATATTTTGCATACTTCTTCAAAATCTTCTTCCAGATTCTCATATCGGATGTAATAATCACATATTTTATTATCGTTTTCGTCAAAATAATAATTAGTATTAGCCCACCAACTTTCAAAATTATTGATAAAATATTCAAAATTGAAAATACGGATTCTTATCCGTTTTAAAACGACATTTTTAAGCAATGTGAAATTTAGAAAGTTTCTTTTATAATCCGATACTGCATTCTGGTATAATAGTTTATTTACATTTTGTTCCCATCTATATCTCGAAATACATTGATCCCATGGATTTCTGATTACAGTTATTTTATAATAGTTATCCCAAACTTCACTTCCAATTTTTTGCTTTATTTCATTTGGTAATATGTGGTTGAAGAATCCCTTATCTTCATAGTTTCTTGCATCATGCAAATAGTAGTCAGAATCCTTGCTTTTTCTGTATTCCGACACTGGAGTTATGATATCATCAGGACTGCAATTTTTCCCTAAAGCAATTTCGATGCTCGTTCCAGCGACTTTTGTTGGTTTTAGAAAAATGAATTTATGTTTATGAGAAATAATCATACTGTTAAGGATTTTTGTTGCAAGATATACAAAAAATAGTATAATGAAAGAATAATTCAAATATTATTACAGTTGGTATTAAGATATTGTAAAAATGAGGTTTTATTTCATTTGTGTTGCCCGTGTGTTGTTAATATGTAATTTTAGGTATAATAAAATCAAGTATTTTATTGGTGCATTCTTTAATCGAATAGGAACTTGTGTCAACTATTAAATCTGGGTTTTTGGGTAGTTCAAATGGAGAATCAATTCCTGTAAAGTTTTTTATATCTCCTTTTCTAGCTTTTTTATAAAGTCCTTTTACATCTCTTTGTTCGCAGACTTCTATAGGAGCATCGACCAGAATCTCAATAAAATCTTTTTTGCCAATAATATCTTTTGCTATTTGTCGAATCTTCTCTGTTGGAGAAATAAAACTATTAATAGTTATTATCCCCGACGAAATTAAAAGTTTAGATATTTCCGCAATTACTCTTATGTTTTCTTGTCTTCCTTTTTCGGTGAAATCCATGTTTTTATTGATGCCGGATCTTACAATGTCTCCATCTAAAACTTGGGTTATAAATCCTTGCTGATGTAATGCAAACTCAAGATGTTTGGCAAGTGTTGTTTTTCCTGCACAGGATAAACCAGTTAACCAAATTACTTTTGACCGTTGTAAAAGTAAATCTTCTTTGTCTTCTCTTGTGAGTACTTTTAATGTTGTTTTTAGAGTTTGATTCATTGTTGTAAACTTTTCATGTTTTAATTTTATATTTTTAACAAAGATAGTAAAATGAGTAATAAATTAAGTAATCCATTTCTTTATATATTCTAATTTTTGGAATTCTAAAAATTTTAATGGTTATTTCTGGTTCAAATCTAAACCTGTTTTCTTTTAACTTAATCTTTTGAATAATACTTGTTTTGAACAGCTTGTAACATGTCTCCATATCTGTTAAATTTTGATTGGTAAATATATTTGCTAGGAATGTTAAAAAATTACTCCCAATTGTATGCCAAAAAAACAGAACTCTATGAGGTTTACTTCCCATACAACGAGACCCATAAACGACATCGCCCATTCCAAGCAAAACAGACTTTAACAAATCATTATATTCATCAGGAACATGTTCTAAATCAGCATCTTGTATTTTCATACTTGCTCCTGTATTTTTTTATTCCAGTATGGAGTGCAACTCCTTTTCCTTTATTTACTTCATGTTCAAAATATTGAACATCTAATTCCTTGTTTTGAGAAATATAGTTATATATTTCTTGTTTTGTATTGTCAGTTGAGCAATCGTAAACAATGATTATTTCCTTATTTATCCCATTTATTAGTTGGACAGATTTAATTTTGTCTATTTTAAGATAAATAGTTGCTTTTTCATTATAAGCAGGTATTATTATAGAAAGTTTGTTTTCATTTGCATTTATATATAGACAGTAATTTACTGTATCCAATAAAAAGCATAATTTAATAAAGACCAATATGCAATCATCAGTCATACTAATTAATAAATATTTACCTACCGTTTCACAACTCTAACATTTAGCACATTATCATTAGATTTACTTCGCAAGTGATAAACCGCTGGTCGTAAGTCATTTAATTCTATTCTTGTTCGGTATTCTGAACTAACTGCCGTACATTTTTCAATATACACAACTCTGCCTAAATCATCAAGAATTTCTAAAGTAAATTCTCCTTTGCCGATATTTTCAATTACAACATTTATCTCATCCTTAAATGGATTTGGATAGGCATACATTATAGTTTGTCCTTTAGCATATCCGTCGCAATTAAGATTAATGATTTTGTAAGTTGTTGTTTTGCCATCGTAATCAACTTGTTTTAGGTGGTAGTAATTTTCGCCTGAGAACATTTGATTGTCAATAAAACTATAATCTATAATAATATTTGAGTTTTCTGCTCCTTTTATTCGTGCAATTTCGTAAAACTCATCTATCCCATTAGATTTTTCGAGAATAAAGTAATCATTATTTGTTTCAGTAGCAGTTTGCCACAGGATATTTGCAGACGTTTTTAAACAATTTGCTGTAAAGTCGGTTAATTCGACAGGTAAAGGCATATCGCTACCTTTAGCACCAAATGTAATTTGTTTTTCACTTTTCGCTCCAAACGGTATAAAAACAGATGATGTAATACTACCATTTAGATAATCCGTTGTTGCTGTTCCTCCAGCGTCTTTCCATATATTATCCCAATATGCAACAGTAAGCAGTGTTGAATTAAATATTTCTTCTACACAAAAATCGTGAATAC
>CAYNKH010000246.1:0-3671 GCA_964397745.1 uncultured Bacteroidales bacterium
CCTTTGGTTTTTTCTTAATTATTTCATCAAAATCTTTTTTGGAACGTGTTTTAATATTGTCTATCCCCCCACTAGCAGAAAGTAATTCTTTGTCAAAATTTCTTTCAAGATATTCCAAACCCATTTGCATATTTGCCTCGGAATCTTGTCCCTTTGCCTGTTCAATAGAATCTTGATAAGTTTTGCGTATTGCAATAATTGCCTGCTTTAGTGCGTCAATATTTTGCTTAAGCATTGCAGCATCGTCGTATCCGCCTCCATCATCTGACTGTGTGTTTGCTGCGGCAGTAAGTACCCGTGCGTAAAAATCGCTAAATTTCCCATAGAGATTTTCATTCATTAGCTGAGCATTATACTCGTTCATATCAGAATGTTCATTTCCTAATTGTTCCATTCTTGCGTATGTTTCGCACATTTTATCGAAATCTGAACCAGAAAGATTTTTATTTTTACATTCTTCAATCATATTTTTAAATGTACCCAAAATTGCATTGAGCATCATAGGATCTATCGGCATAACTTGGTTTTTTAGCGGTTAATAATTGATTTGTATTTTGCGATTTGTTCCTCTACATGAGTTTTCGAAAAAGGCAATAGACGAAGATGTCTGTACTCAAGGTTTTTCTCAGGAATGAGTTTCCAGCCAGGTTGCCATGGCTCATTGTTTTCTTCAAGCATTATTACACCTTCTATGAGCGATTTTCTAAGGTCAGCAGCCATTGCCATCATATAGTTTTTATATTTATCTGGCACAACAGCATTCTCATATATTGTAATCTCATCAATCTGATTCCAGTCTTCTACAAATTTTCTATGAGAATCGTCCATTGATACTGCCACACTTGTTTTGTTGTTTTCTTCTGAAACCATTGTTGAAACATCAATTACAGTTTCGCAGGTGCCAATTTTTTCAATGGTGCGTTCAGACGCTTTCACTCTGAATGTCTCCTGGTGTTTTTCATAATATTTTTTTTCTAGTAAACTCTCGTCCTTTACAAGAGCAATCGCACATGCTTTGCCAAGATTTACTGCATCATTCGTAAAGTCTTCCAGACTACTGCAAGCCTGTATTGCATCTGATAATCGTTTTTCGGCTTCATATGAATTAGCGTATGCGAGACTGTTTTTATATTTTTCTGACCTTGCAGCATAATATAATTTATATTCTTCTAAAATATTATCATCCATATTTTTATATTTTTTATTTTAATTGCATTAAAAGACAGCCAAAGGCTAATGTTTTATATCATTTCTTATGTTGATATACAAAGATAGTGAAACTTTATTATATGAAAACTGGTTTTGTGAAATGTTTTTTAAAATCGGTGGTTTCGAGACATTTTGGCTAGGGCCAAAACCTACTTCGACACTTCGGCATCGCTCAGTGCTGGAAAGCTTACTTCGACTGGCTAAGCACATCGCAGCACAACGTTCAACCACCTTTAATTTGAGGCACGAGAATCGTCTCGAAGCCCCCTCCACAAATAAAAACACTAAATTCTGTTCTTACTTCAAAATTTTTGAGCAAACGAACAGATGAACACCTCGGCTTCACTCGGCACATCGCATTCGAACAGCAGATTAGCAGAGAACCGTGAAACACGAAACACTTCGACAAGCCAGTTCATCGCCCGGAACACGAAACACGAAACACGAAACTCGAAACTCGAAACACGAAACACGAAACCCAGAACACGAAACACGAAACCCGAAACACGGAACACGAAACCCGACACCCATTTTAGACCTTACTTAATTTAATCATATTTGTTCTGTTTTTGGCTGTAATAGGAGTGCTTGCAATATGAATTACATAGTCTCCTTTTTCAATTAAACCTAAATCCAATAATCTTTTAATTGAAAATTCTATTGCTTCGTCAATTGAGGCAAAAATTGGAAAATAGAAAGTTTCTACGCCCCACAACAGTGGTAATGATCTTAAAAGCTCTTTATTTGCAGTAAAAGTAAAGATATCAGATTTTGGTCGATAACTTGATAGTTTTATAGCAGTGTATCCTGAGAAAGTAAATGGAATTATTGCTTTTGCACCAACTTGATCGGAAAGAGAACACGCACTTTGACATAAGGAGTCAGGGAGGAATCGTATGCTACCTTTTTTTGGTGGATGGCTTTCATGGTAGATATTGCGATTATTTTCGGTAAAGTTGATAATCTTTTGCATTGTCTTGATAGTTTCGACAGGATACTTGCCGATTGAAGTTTCACCACTTAACATTAAAGCATCGGCACCATCTATAACAGCATTTGCAACATCATTAGCTTCGGCTCGTGTAGGTCTGAAATTATGAATCATACTTTCGAGCATTTGTGTTGCAATTATTACAGGTTTTGATTCTTTGATGCACTTTTCGACAATAACTTTTTGAATAACAGGCACTTTATCGAAGTTCATTTCAACTCCTAAATCGCCTCGTGCAACCATAACAGCATCAGTGAGTTGAATTATATCGTCAATATTATCTATTGCTTCGGGTTTTTCAATTTTAGCGATAATTCTTGTGCTTTTCTTAAAACTTGAAATATAATCACGTAAATGTTTAATGTCATTGCCTTCGCGGACAAAAGAAAGTGCAACCCAATCAACATCACTATTTAATGCAAATAGCAAGTCTTTTTTATCCTTATCGGTTAAGCATGGAAGACTCGTTTTTGTATTAGGTAAATTTACTCCTTTGCGCGAATAAAGTGGACCGCCGTGAATAATTTTTGCATCAACTTTAGAAACTCCGTCGCTTTTAACAACGCTAAGTTTGATTTTTCCATCATCAATCAAAATAATATCATTTACTTTTACATCTTTTGCAAAATCTGTATAAGTCATGTAAAACGAATTTTTGATGTTTTGATTTTCATCCGTATGAAAACTTATATACTCTCCGTCTTTAAGAATAAAAGGTTCGTTTTCGACTATGCCTACACGAAGCTTCGGACCTTGCAAGTCTGCTAATATAGCTAGATTTACGCCCATTTCACTTTCGAGCTCACGAATTGTTTTTATGATGTGTGCCTTCTCTGTATGGGTGCCGTGTGAGAAATTTAACCTAAAAACATCAAGACCTGCAAGTATCATTTCTTTCAATATCTCTTTTTGTTCACTCGCTGGACCTAATGTTGCTATTATTTTTGTTTTAGAACTTAATTGCATATTGTTATTTTGTTATTTTCTTCGTTAATTCTTACAAATTTATGATTTTTTTTTGATTTTGGAAATATTTTAACGGATAAATAACAATTATATTATCGCAAATAATGTTTAAGTAAACAAAACGCCCTTTTTTGTAATTAACTGTAATACAGCTGGTTTGCTATATATTTAGAGTAATGTATATAATGCGGATGATTTATTGCAATTGTAGTTTAGCAATACATATCTATAATTTAATATTATGAAGGGTGTTATTATGCCAGAAGGCAATTTTGAAGATACACTTCTTAGCGATTCTCATCAAGATGATTTTTTTACATATAAATTTGTTGTTGTGATATAAATTTGTTATATTTACATCGTAGTTTAATTATTTTGTTGTTGTTTTATAAAAAGCCCCATTTTTATGAAGAATTACATTGTTATAATAAAGAATAATAGCTTATCACAATGGTTTAACCCCCTATAAATCGGACAATTTAATAACCACATTGCAAACATACAA
>CAYNKH010000247.1:0-3665 GCA_964397745.1 uncultured Bacteroidales bacterium
AAATTAATCTTAAAAATTATGAAAGTAAGTATTTTAAATTTTAAATCAATGCTAATTTTAATGGTGGTATTTGTATTCGCATCATGTAATGTGAATAATACACAAAAAGAGGCGACCACCACAAATGAAGAATCAATTGAGACAGAAACCGAAGAAGTTTATGTTCACGATTCGATGATTATTGTAAAAGTTTCGGAAATGAAGATTGCAGAGACTGTTCATGGGGTAGATGTAAGGAAAATCTATGATAAGCCTACTGCACAAGTTTCGATTATTATGTTAGAGCCAGGCGAAAGTCTAAAAGAACACATTACACCTGTTGATGTATTTTTTTACATACTTGAAGGAACGGCTGATATTTTAGTTGGTGATGAAATAAAATCTGTAGAAGCTGATTGTCTTGTCGAAAGTCCTAAAGACATAAAACACAGCATATATAATAACTCCGAGGATATTGTCAGAGTAATGGTTGTAAAAGCACCTAGACAAACAGGAAGCACAACAGTTCTTTAATTACACAGTGTATAATTTAAAAACAATATTTTATGAAAAACATTTTAAGCTCAAAAATCCTCTTAATATCAATAATTGGATTATTATTAATTGTACTTCAACCACAAAAGGCATTAGCTTGTGATATAGATTTCGAAATTACTAATAACAAAAAAGATGCATACTCTGTAGGCGATGTCTTAGTAATAAAAGTATCGGTAAGTTTAACCCATAAGAGTTGTCCAATTGCGATGGAAAAGACGCAATTTACAATGAAAGGAATGAAAATTTTAGGAACAACAGATTGGGAACAAGAATCTTCAATGGTTTGGACACGCAAAATTAAAGTGCAAATTATCAAAGATAAAGGCAAACATATTGTGCTAAATGCTAACCGAATTTGCGACAAAGATGGTGGGTTTGGCTGCTTGAAGTTAAATTACAAATAAAATCTTAATACATTAATCAGCTTTAAAATTGAATATAATGAAAATCAAATATTTTAGATTTTTACTGGTTTTTATACTTGCAATTTCGTCTTATAACTTAGCAGCACAAAATAAAGAGGAAATACAGATTAGTAATGAGAATAATCAAGATGAAATGCTTGTAGATTCTTTTTCTGATGATGATGAATTTGATGAGTTTGATGAATTCGATGAATTTGACGAGTTTAATGAGAATACCGATGAATTTGCTGTATATACCGGAGATGAACCGCCTGTAATAGAAGCTCCTATTAGTTATAATCGAGCGTATTGGGCTATTTTAATTCTTGTTTTAACAGTTCTTGCTGGATTTCTTGTAAAATATAAAACCACACGAAACTTAAGATATGTTTTCCTGCTTTTATCAATAGTATTTCTTGGTTTCTATCGAGGTGGGCCTGGCGTTATTTCAAGTTTTCAAAATACATATTTGTTTTTTCTTGGATTAGATAACAATTGGCAGGCAATAATTTTATTTCTTGGTATTATTCCAATTACCTATTTTTTTGGTAGAGTTTTTTGCGGTTGGATATGTTATTTGGGAGCACTTCAAGAATTTCTATATATAAGCAGAATAAAGATTTTTCAGACCGAGAAAGCTCAAAAGATTATGCGGATAATTAGATATGTCGTTTTGGGGATACTTATTATTCAGCTTTCGTTTACTCATACTATTTTATGGAACAAAATTGGACCGTTTAAAGTCGCTTTTAATCTTTTTTCTCCTAATATTACAGGCTATATTTTACTTGGCATACTGCTTCTTACATCACTATTTATTTATCGACCTTTTTGTAAAGCTATTTGTCCCGTAGGTTTAATTCTTGGTTGGATTACAAAGATTCCTGGAGCATCTATAATTGGCATAGATAATTCATGTTCAGGTTGTAAAACTTGCAATACTTCGTGTAATATAAATGCAATAACTCGCGAAGAAAAAATATCAAAATTAGATAATCAAGAATGCATTATGTGTGGCGATTGCCTAAGCGATTGCAAAACAACAAGCAACAGTATTTATAAAAACTTAAAACAACATTATGGCAAAATTAAACTTAAATCTGACAAGTAAACTTATTGCATTATTTGGTGCAGTTTTATTGTCTCAGCTTGCTTATTCGCAGATGGATTGTAGAAGTACTCTTGGTGCACATTTAACTCCTTTTCATAAAGACGTTCCAATATTATGGGCAATCGAAGGAATAATTGCACCTGGTATAATGACAAGTCCATATAACGATACAGACATTACTATGTTAAATGGAGGAATGGCTTTAGGAGCTTTGGATTTTACATTTGCAAAGAAACACAATTTCTATGTCGAAGGAGCTTACAAGAATTGGAAGACATCCGATTTCGTAAGCGACACAAGTGCAAATAAATCTCGACATCTTGGAATGAGACAAGTGTTTTACAGTTATACTAATAATAATCTCAAAATTAAAGCAGGATTACACGAAGCTAAATTAGGCAGTTTTCCAATTGTTGATGAACGAATTCTTGGACTTAGTGCCGATAAAACTATTGGAGCTTTTAGCTTTAATTTACGTGGTGGAACTGTGATGAAAAATTTCGCAAGAATGGGGCTTTTCTGTTCCAACAGGCATTTATATGGAATTATAAGTCCAAACTATACCGAGAACATAGGTAAAAAGCCTGGCGATACTAATTTGGCTGGAATAGCAATAAACTGGAATCCTCAATATAAAAAACCTGTTCAGTCTCAACTTACAGATGATAATGATGAATTTTCGGAATTTGATGGCGAATTTTCAGAATTTAGCGATGAATTTAGTTCTGTTGATAGTAAGAACTTTGAATTTTCGCAAGTTCAGTTTTTGTTTTATAATGAATTTGGTAATCAAAAATACATTCCAGACCACAAGCTGTATCTTGGAGCATTTGCGGACATGAATTTACCTTTTAATCTAATTGCAAAAATAGGAGGAGTTTACCAAAATATGCCTAATAATGATGCTGTAATTTATATTGCTAATCTAGGTCGTATAGTGAGCTGGCAAAACGCCTCCAGTACAAGGTTTGATGTTTCATATATCGGCAAAGTAGATATTTCACAAAATGCATTATATATGCCATTATTTAGCAATCTGTTTTTAGGAGAAATTATGCGACTTGATGCTACGGATTTTCCTCTGTGGAATGTTAAAATCAATCATAGATTTCCTGGAAAATTAAAATTCAATATTGGAATTAAAGCGGTAGGTCAAATAACAGATGCAAAAACTAATGAACAAGATATTGAACTTGGAATTTCAACTTTAAAAAATCATCTAAAACTTACTCTTATTGGAAGTCGAGTCCAAACAAATCTAACTCCTGAGGATTTCTTTATGGCAAGACTAGAATTAAGATTGGCATTCTAATGAGTTTTTGAGTGCAAACCCGAACCGAGAACAGGTTTCTCTATCCACAAACAAATAATAATAAAAAGCACTAAATTCTGTTCTTACTTAAAATTTTTGAACACTTCGACAAGCTTACTTCGACACTTCGGCGTTGCTCACTTCGGCAACCTCAGCGCATCGCAGTGCTGGCAAGCTCTGTCAATGCCTGAAATAGGTTGACCGTTTTAAAAGTTAAATTTTATAATTAAAAAGTTAAATTTATGGCAACTGACCTAAGAAAGGTAGTTTTTTTATAATAGTATGATAAATAGTAAGTTGG
>CAYNKH010000248.1:0-3623 GCA_964397745.1 uncultured Bacteroidales bacterium
AAAAATATTGTAACAAATTCTAGTAACTTGTTCTTAATTTTATTTTATTTTCTTATACTATATAATTAAAAATCCATAAAGGCTCAATACAAAAAGATTATATCCTTTTCGTACCAACACACAAAATCATAGTTTTACTAATATGTCCTACATTTGTCTATCGAATTAATTGGCAAAGTCCACAAAAATCAATAATTTTGTCATATTAGTTATCAATAGTAAAATTACACACTTATGAAAATTTTAAATTTACAAATTAAAAAACTAGCATTTATTTCTATAGCATGTTTATTGCCACTTTTAAGCCTCGGGCAAAACACAAAAAACACTGCACCCCAACCTAATGCTGCAAACAAGCAAAGTTCAAAAATGCAGATTAATAATAATCTGAATCTATCAGAGATAGACAACACCAAAAAAACTACGGAAGACGAAGTAATACAGGAAAGAACTACCGATTTTGCCGTGGAGACAAATAATACAGTTTCCAATCCAACTACAAGAGCCACTGGAGATTACCGCTCAAGATATACAGATGCCACAAATAGAGCATGGTCGGATGCAAGCAATTGGCAAACCTATAATGGCTCAACTTGGGTTACCGCAAGTACTCCGCCAAATAGTAGTACAATTGATGTTACTATTCAAGCTGGTAGTACGATAATTATAAATGGTAATTATCAAGTAAACAACTTGCAGATACAAGGATTAGTACAGTATTATTGGGGAGATGGAGCCAGTAATAACACTGCAAAAACGCTTACCGTAAATGGGAATATAACCATGACTGGCAATTCAAATTTCCAAACCAATTCTGCTTATGATGCAAATAGGAATTTTGTTCATCTGCTCATTGTAAATGGAGATATAATTAATAACGCAAATTCTGGTAATGGAATATTGTTTAATCATTTTCCTGAACCAGGATATTGGTCTTTTGTTCAAGTTAGATTTAAAGGAAATAGTAATTCAGAATGGTCGGGAACAGGAGAGAATGATATAGGTGGACTTTCTATTCTAAAAGATAACGCTAACAATATTGTAACAATAAAACCAAATCAACTTTTAGGATGGGGATCAACAAACCTGGATGGAAATGGTTTTTTTATGTATGATGCCATAGACCATATAGGTACACTTAAAATGGGTGGAACATATTCGATGATTACACGGTTTGGTATTCAAAGTACAAATACTGCGGCAGATGATGTCAGACAATTTCCTATGTTATCGAGCCCGACTTCAGGAAATAATTTTACTCTAATTATTGATAATCCAAATTTTGGAATTACAGGCTATTCGGCTGTAGAATGTTATGGAAATCTTCATATTACTCAAGGAACTATAAATGTTGGATCTACATTGGACAATTATATTGAATTTGGTGATGGATCTTCCTTAATTGTAGATGGTGGCGAATTAACTAGTACTGGAGCAATTGCATATCTTGGAACAGGAACGTTTTCATTTGAATTAAGTGCCGGAAGGATCCGTGCCGGTTATTTCGGGAATTCAAACTCAAATGTTGTTGGTTGGTTAGATATTCGAAATAATGCAAGCGTAAATATTAGTGGAGGTGAGATACATTTAATAAATCCGTCATTTACCACATCATTAACATATCCGATGTATAACATGGCTGCTACTAATGTAAGCATTACTGGAGGTAAATTGTTAGTTGGTTCAAGTGCATCACCTAATGGCGTAAATACATTTTCAATTGCTGGACCAAGTCCTTCAATAGAATTATACTCTGGTGCAAGTATTAAATCAAATGCTATAATGTGGGATGATGTACAGTGTTTTGGATATTTAGATATTCCGGTCGATTGCGGTTTTTCAATTTATGACCAAGATCACAGTAATACTCCATACATATTATCTATAACTGGAAATATTAATCATCTAGGAGATTTATATGCCGAAGTTACTAACTCAAAAATCTTATTTAATGGAACTAATGCTCAAACATTTAATAGTACTGGGGCATATAGTGGATCAGGAATAGCACTACTTGAAGTTAATAATCCTGCTGGCGTTTTGCTTACTGGTAATGGCACAAGCGTAACGCAAAACTTTAGCAAAACTAATGGAACATTTAATATTGGAAGTTGTTATTTAGACCTCCATGGAGTAGTTACGAGAACAGATGGGTATCTTGGTGGAACCCTAAACTCGACATTAAATATTTATGGTACAGGAAATTTAGGAAACCTGTATTTTGACCCAACTGCAGACAATCTAAAAACATTATATCTCCAAAGAACAAATTCAGGAATTATAAACCTTGCAACAGATCTTACAATTGCTGAAGAGATAAACTTTGTAAATGGTATTTTATATACCTACAAAGATAATAATGTGGCAAATGGAAGTCAGACAATTAATCTTAATCCTGATGCACAACTTTTAACGGAAAATATTAATTCATACATATACGGAAAAGTTTCAATCACTAATGCTACAAGCCCAAGTTTTGGAAATATTGGTACAACAATGTCTTCCACTTCTGAATTGGGAAATACCACTATTGTGCGAATAACAGGAACAGAAGGTGTACAGATAATCCCAACAGCTAATCCTAGCATTGCCTGTCATTGGGATATTCAAGTTCAAAACCAGCCTTCATCGGCACTTAGCACTACATTTAAATGGCTTTCGCCTTTTGACAATTCATTACCAGCCACAGATATGCAAACATATACGCTTAATACACCAAATCCTTGGGAAACTGTTGGAAACCCTACCACTGTAAGCGGAGACCCAAGAAGTATTACGGTTGATGCTGAACATTTCTCTATTTGGACTGTAGCACAAAATATATCACCTACCATTACACCAACATTTGACCAAGTTGGTCCATATTGCGAAGGAGATGCAATCCCTGAATTACCAACAACTTCTAATAATGGAGTTACCGGAACCTGGTCGCCTGTAATTAATAATATGACGACAACTGAATACACATTTACACCAGATGATCTTATTACGTATTCTACAACTACATTAACCATTACTGTTAATCCAAACCTAACACCAACATTTGATGCCGTTGATCCAATTTGTGAAGGTGAAACCTTAACTGCATTACCAACAACATCTAATAATGGTATAACAGGAATTTGGACACCGGTTATAGATAATACGCAAACAACTGAATATACATTTACACCAGATGGCAGTCAATGTGCAACAACAACAAGTTTAACAATTACTGTTAATCCAAACCTAACACCAACATTTGATGCAGTTAATCCAATTTGTGAGGGAGAAACCTTAAGTGAATTACCAACAACATCTAATAATGGTATAACAGGAACTTGGACACCTGCTATAGATAATACTCAAACAACTGAATATACATTTACACCAGATGGCAGTCAATGTGCAACAACAACAAGTTTAACAATTACTGTTAATCCAAATGAAATACCAACATTTGATGCAGTTAATCCAATTTGTGAGGGAGAAACCTTAACTGCATTACCAACAACATCTAATAATGGTATAACAGGAACTTGGGCACCTGTTTTAGATAATACGCAAACAACTGAATATACATTTACACCAGATGGCAGTCAATGTGCAACAACAACAAGTTTAACAATTACTGTTAATCCAAA
>CAYNKH010000249.1:0-3598 GCA_964397745.1 uncultured Bacteroidales bacterium
AATTAATAGATTGTAAATACGTTGTAAAAATAGTAACAAAATGCAGAAAAACATAAAATATCAAAGAAATACTTAATTGTGAACATTTTATTTTTATTTGTTTTTATCTTTACATCGTGAAAAAAACGCTTGCAATATTATGTCTCATTTTTTTTTCTATCATTGGCTTTTCGCAGCATGAGGGGATAAGCAGACACTTTAAGTCATATAAAATAAATTTGACCGAGTACTTTGATTACACCTACATAGCCGATACTCTTACCGATGAGTTTCACAATTTTTATACTCAACAAAAATTATCTTACAATAATTTGGGCTGGATGAACCCCGGACAACCATACATGCCAGCGGTTTTCTCACAGCGAGCAAAGGCTAATCCGTTTTGGTTCTTCGATAATTATGCAAAATTTATTACTACTCACGATGATATTATTTATTTTGATGTGCAAAAACCTTTTACTCTTTTTAATTTTACAGGTGGTGGGAACGAACTAGAGTTAGTAAAGTTTTTACATACACAAAATATTACACCAAGTTTAAGTTTCGCATTTGATTATAATATTACTAATTCAACTGGACATTATCAGTCAAATAAAACTAAAGTTAATGCCCTAAGTTTTAACACAGCATACACAAAGCATCGTTACCAGTCGCATTTTAACTTTATAATGAACAAAATTAACCATACCGAAAACGGAGGTTTGGCTGACATGGTTGTTTTTGACACAACCTCTTATCCTGCAAATGTTTATGCTACCAATTTAGACAATGCTTACAATACAATCTCCCAAATCGGAATTCAGTATAACCACGAATATCGTTTTGGAACATACAATATTGACACAATAATTGTTAAATCTGATACGGCAATTAATAAAATTTTTGAAAGCAAGTTTTCGTTAATACATGATGTAAAAGTTGATAGGTTTTACCGAATTTATGAAGATGTGCCGTCTAACTTTTATGCTAATATTTATAAGTCTAATACTCTTACTTTTGATTCCGTTGCTTATAAGACAATCGACAACAAACTTTTGTTAAATTTTAATATTGACGGCAAAGGTAAAATGCAAAATTTCCAAGTCTTAGCAGGAGTGTCAAATTATCTTTATAATTATCATTTCCCTGACACAGTTAAAGCTAAGACATATTTCTCGAATTATGTTACAGGAGAGGTAAACTTAAACACAAATGTTTCATCTCTTAGTGGAGAATTAAATTATTGCTTTATTGGAACCGATGCTTTTGATATGAATATGTTGTTAAATTACAATCAACGTTTATCAAAGAAAATGGGTTTTGATGCGTATTTTGATTATTCCTTAGAAAATCCATCTCGGTTTTTGTTTAATTACAACTCAAATCATTTTAAGTGGGATATGAACCCTTCCAAAGTTTATAAAAATGCTGCTGGTATTAATTTTGGATTTGATAGTATTTATTTGAATATGGGCATCAATATTAACTTATTAAAAAACTATTTTGTATATGATCAGTTTGCTATGCCCGAGCAAATTTCGGAGGCCAATTTAATTGCAGATGCGTTTATCTCAAAACAATTTAATTTTGGCAGTTTCCATTGGCTTCTAAAATTTACTTACCAATATATTGGAGATGCTGAAAAAATTCCTTTACCAGAGTTTGTAGGATATACAAATTTCTATTTCAAAAAATGGATATTTCATAATGCTTTACTCTTGCAATTAGGAGCAGATCTGAAATATCATAGTGGTTTTTATGGATATGCTTATATGCCGGCAATTGGAGCTTTTTATCTCCAAAACACTAAAAAAACTGGCAATTATCCAAATGCTGCTGTTTATGCTGCCATAAAAGTAAAAAGATTGCGCGGTTTTGTAAAAGCAGGAAACCTTAACAGTATGTTTATGTCAAAACAATACAGCTTACTTTATGCAATCCCCGATAACCCATTTTCAGTGAATTTTGGTATATCTTGGGAGTTTTACGATTAATTATCAGCCTTTTTTTCTGCTATTGTCAAAAATTCACTATATTGTGCTTTGGAATACTCAATCAAACTATAGATGAAAAACTTTAAAAAGCTTACCATCATTGTTTTTATTGCAATTTTATTGCTTTCCATTTATCTATTAGTTAGATTTTTTGCAATCCATAATCAAACAGTTGTTAATAAAAGAGACTATAAAGAAATTGTTGCCACCGATACTATTGTTGCCGTTGTATCAACAAATCCGATAGATTACTTTATTTACCACGGACGACCTATGGGTTTTCAATTAGAGATATTGCAAGATTTTGCAAAAGACCACAATCTTAATCTTAAAGTAATTGTAGAAAACGACCTTATTAAAGGAATGGAATTACTTATGAATCGAGACTGCGATATTCTTGCACAAAGCATTATTGTTACTAATGAAAGAGACCTAATTCTTGAATTTAGCATTCCGGTACGGCAGACAAAACAAGTATTGGTACAACGAAAACCAAACTCATTTAGATCTTTAACCTATAATCAATTAGAAGATTCGTTAATAAGAAGCCCCGAAGGCTTAAAAGGTAAAACTTTATTTGCATTTAAAGCTAGCATAAACAAAATAGCTCTACAAAGTCTATCATTAGATTTAGCTGAAAACTTTTTTGTTCAAGAAATAGATAGCATCTCGGTTGAGCAGATAATTTATTATGTTTCGACAGGGGTTTTTGATTACGCTGTATGCGACGAAGGAATGGCAAAAATTACTCAGGCATATTATCCAAACATAGACATTAAAACAGACTTAAGTCTTACTCAAAATATTGCTTGGGGTATTAGACCAGAATCGGTTATGCTGCTTGATACCGTTAATGCGTGGCTAGAGAATTTTATAAAATCTTCCGAATATAATAAATATAGTTTAAGATATTTTAACAATAACAGAATTTTAGTTGATATTAATAGTGAGTTTTATTCTGGTAATGAAGGAAAAATAAGCAATTATGACGATATTATAAAAAAATACAGTCATCTTGTTGGTTGGGATTGGCGACTTATTTCCTCACTAATTTATGAGGAGTCTCGCTTTAACGAAAACGCACTTAGTTGGGCTGGTGCTTATGGACTAATGCAACTAATGCCTTTTATATATTCTCGTTTTGCTCCTGACACGCTTTCGGGCAACGAAGCACAAATCGCTGGTGGCTTAAATTACATAAATTTCCTTTACTCAAAAGTACCCGAGAATGTGCAAGATTCTACTACTGCTATTAAAATGATATTAGCTGGCTACAATGTGGGTTTTGGACATGTTGACGATGCTATTAGATTAGCCGAAAAACACAACGAAAACTCTGCTTCGTGGGAAGTGATTTCCCATTATATGAAAAACCTTGCAAATCCTAAGTACTTTAATGATACTTGTGTTAAACATGGATATATTTCGGGCATTTATGCAGTGAATTTTGCTAATAATATTGTCGCAAGATTTGAGCATTATAAGAATGTTATTCCTGAGTAACATAGATCCAAAATAATCGAATTTAGATTAGAAGATAAAATCTATTTTGTAATTTTGCCAAAACAATATTCTTAAAATTTTATTGTTTAAATAAAGTAACTGATAAAAACATGAAGCTATAC
>CAYNKH010000250.1:0-3592 GCA_964397745.1 uncultured Bacteroidales bacterium
ATAACAGTGCATGGAATGTTTTTTCCCTCAACACTGTAAATGGAAGTCATACCAACTTTTTTACCAATAATTCCTTGCATTTCTAATAAATTTACTAATTTAACTTGCTTTAATTTCTACATCTACGCCACTTGGCAGTTCCAATTTCATCAGAGCATCAATCGTTTTTGATGTCGTACTATAAATATCAAGCAAACGCTTATATGAGCTTAACTCAAATTGTTCTCTTGATTTTTTGTTTACGAACGTAGCACGATTAACTGTAAAAATACGTTTGTGAGTTGGAAGTGGAATTGGTCCTCTTACAATAGCACCTGTTGTTTTTACTGTCTTCAGAATTTTTTCTGCTGATTTGTCAACCAAATTGTGGTCATAAGATTTCAGCTTGATTCTAATTTTCTGATTCATAATCCTTATACTATTATTAAAATATAAACTTTCGGTTATTAACTAACTCTTCTTTTATCTCTTTTGGCACTGTCTCGTAATGGGAAAACTCCATACTAAACAAAGCTCTACCCGAACTTAGTGTTCTTAATGATGTGATGTATCCGAACTGCTCAGCCAAAGGAACTTTTGCCTTTAACACACGATGCTGTGCTTTTGAATCCATACCTAAAATTATGGCTCTTCTACGATTTAAATCAGCACTTATATCACCCAAATATTCTTCGGGAGTTATAATCTCAAGTTTCATAACAGGCTCCAATAAACCTGTCATCAACTTTTGAGCTGCTTCTTTAAAACAAATGCCAGCAGCTATTTGAAAGGCAATTTCATCGCTATCAACAGAATGAAAAGAGCCATCAAACAATTCTACTCGCATACCATGAATTGGATATCCAGCAATCGGACCATTCTGCATTGCTTCTTTAAAACCTTTTTCTATGTAGGATATATATTCTTTGGGGATTGCCCCACCTTTAATACTATTTACAAATTCAAGTCCAACAGTCTCAGAGTCTTCATTTTTGCCAATTCTAACGGCTATCTCTGCAAAACGACCTTTACCTCCAGTTTGTTTTTTAAATACAGTTCTATGTTGAATAGTATTTAAAAACTCTTCCTTATAATTTACCTGTTGTTTTCCTTGATTAATATTTAATCCAAACTCACGCACTAATCTGTCAATAATAATTTCCAGATGTAATTCACCCATACCACTAATGAGTGTCTGTCCTGAGTTTTCGTCATATCTTATTACACAACTTGGGTCTTCTTCTGCCAAACGATTAAGAGCCATTGTTAATTTTTCGAGGTCTGCTTGATATTGAGCTTCAACGGCAATTGATATTACAGGTTCTGGGAACTGCATTTTATCTAAGACAATTGGTTTTTTCTCGTCACATAAAGTATCACCAGTAACAACATTTTTTAATCCTACAACAGCACATATATCACCTGCATCTACCTGCTCTATTTGTGTTTGTTTATTCGAGTGCATGTGAAATATTCTCGAAATACGCTCTTTCTTTTCAGATCGAACATTGTAAATCATTTGTCCACTTTTAATACTTCCACTATAAACTCTCACATACAATAATTTTCCGATAAATGAACTATCGGCAATTTTAAACACCATTGCTGATAAAGGAGCGTCCATATCAGGATTACGAGAAATTACCTCATCAGTTCTAGGGTCATGTCCAGTAATAGCATCAACATCTAGTGGAGATGGAAGATAATCACAAATAGCTTCTAACAATGGTTGGATTCCTTTATTTTTAAAAGCAGAGCCACATAATACAGGAACGAAATTACAATTAATAACCATACGACGCAACAAAGCTTTAAATTCTTTTACAGATATTTTACTTCTATCTTCAAAAAATCTTTCAAGCATTTTATCATCAGCTTCAATAACTGCCTCAATAAGTTTTTCGCGATATTCAAAGACTATGTCTTCCAAATCTTTTGGAATATCTGTAACAGAAAAATTCGCTCCAAACATTTCGTCATCTTCCCATATATATGCTTTTTGCTCAATTAGGTCAACCACACCAGAAAAGCCTTCTTCTGATCCGATAGGTAATTGAACTACCATGGGTTTTGCACCAAGTCTATCTTCTATTTGAGTTACAACGCTTAGAAAATCGGCTCCAGACCTATCCATTTTATTTACAAAAGCAATTCTGGGAACATTATACCTATCGGCTTGATGCCACACAGTTTCGCTTTGTGACTCAACACCTCCGACAGCACAAAAAACAGCCACAGCACCATCAAGCACACGAAGCGATCTCTCTACTTCAACAGTAAAATCGACATGACCAGGAGTATCAATAATATTGATTTTATATTTTTGCTCATTTGTTTGCCAATATGTTGTAGTAGCGGCTGACGTAATAGTTATACCTCGTTCTTGCTCTTGCTGCATCCAATCCATTGTGGCTGCACCGTCATGAACTTCTCCAATCTTATAATTTATACCCGTATAATACAATATACGCTCAGTCGTGGTGGTTTTCCCAGCATCTATATGAGCCATAATGCCAATATTACGAGTATTTAAAAGATTGTTAGTCATGTGTATTCTTAGAATCTAAAGTGTGAGAACGCCTTATTTGCTTCGGCCATTCTGTGTGTATCTTCTTTTCTTTTGTACGCACCACCTTCACTATTATATGCAGCCATTACTTCTGCAGCCAGCTTTTCGGACATCGAACGGCCGCTACGCTTACGAGCAAATAAGATTAACCATTTATGGCCAACCGATATTTTTCTGTCAGCACGCATTTCCATAGGAACCTGAAATGTTGCTCCACCAATACGACGGCTTTTTACTTCAACAGCTGGCGTAATATTATCCAAAGCTTTTCTCCATATCTCAAGAGGGGTGTCTTCTGCATCTTTCATTTTCTTTTCAATGATATCCATAGTATCATAAAAAATCTTAAAAGATATAGATTTCTTACCGTCCCACATCATATCATTTACAAAACGAGTTACCCTAGCATCATTAAACTTAGGATCCGGTAAAATCGTTCTTTTTTTTGGTTTCGATTTTCTCATTTCTGAACTTGATTAATTATTTATTTTTTTACTTTTGGTTTCTTGGTTCCATATTTAGAGCGTCTTTGAGTACGACCATCAACTCCGGCAGTATCTAAAGCACCACGCACAACGTGATATCTTACTCCTGGCAAGTCTTTTACTCTACCACCTCTAATAAGCACAATTGAGTGCTCTTGAAGGTTATGACCTTCTCCTGGAATGTAAGCGTTAACCTCTTTACCATTTGTTAGTTTTACTCTCGCAACCTTTCTCATTGCCGAATTTGGCTTCTTAGGTGTAGTGGTATAAACTCTTGTGCAAACACCACGACGTTGCGGACATGAATCTAATGCAGGTGATTTACTTTTATCCACAGTAACCACCCGTCCTTTTCTTACTAATTGTTGTATCGTTGGCATAAAACCTATAAAATTTAAATTTTGACTTAATAAAATTTCGGACTGCAAAGGTAGATTTTTTTTTATTATTAACAATACTTGTAGTATGTTTTTTTTTTTATTTTCTGGTTTTTAACGATTTTTAATTGAAAAACAGTGATGTTTTGCCTAAAAACAGTGGATTAGAGCAAATATTTAAA
>CAYNKH010000251.1:0-3550 GCA_964397745.1 uncultured Bacteroidales bacterium
ATAATTTTTTATAAAAACTTTAATTACAAACTTAGTGCCAAAAATATGAGTAAAAAAAAGAACAACTTTCAACATTCAAACAGTAAGAGAATTAGTAAAAAAACACTAACATCAAAAATATTAGGTGTTTTTTCTTCTTCTCCACACAAAGAATATAATTACAAACAGCTTGCATCTCTTTTGTCGATTTCCGACTCTCATCAAAGGAGTATTATATCCAAGATACTTATAGAGCTTGTTAATACAGGTAGTTTAAAGGAAATGTCGAAAGGCAAGTACAAATTAAAATCGAGAAAAACATTTATAATTGGTGAGATTGATCTTAATAAAATGGGGAATGCTTTTGTTGTTTCTGATTTGATTACTGATGATGTTTTTGTGTCGTCTGCGAACTTAAACACTGCATTGCACCGCGATACTGTTAAAATTAGTCTTTACGCAAAACGCAGTGGCAAGCGAATTGAAGGAGAGGTTATCGAAGTAATAAAAAGAGCAACTGATAAATTTGTTGGGACTATTGAAAAAACAGGGTCTTATGCTTTTTTGATACCTGATAGTCACAAAATGTATTCAGACATTTTTATCCCTGCCGAAGGTCTTAATGGTGTAAAAGACGGTGAAAAAGCGGTTGTACAAATAACTGATTGGCAGCAAAAATCAAAAAACCCAAGTGGAAAAGTAATCGAAATACTTGGAAGCCCAGGTGATAATGAAGTGGAAATGCACGCAATACTTGCCGAATTTGGATTGCCCTCTAAATTTAGTCCTGAGATAGAAAATGCAGCAAATAAAATAAAAGAAGACTTTACACAATACGATTACGAAACAAGAACAGATTTTAGAAATACTCTTACTTTTACTATAGACCCCGCAGATGCTAAAGATTTTGATGATGCAATTTCGTTCGAGAAAAAATCTGACGACACTTATTATATAGGTGTGCATATTGCTGATGTGTCGAATTATCTTTTGCCAGGAACAGACTTAGATGAAGAAGCCTACGAAAGAGGAACATCGGTTTATCTGGTTGACCGCGTTGTGCCAATGTTACCCGAAAGATTATCAAATTACTTATGCTCACTTAGACCCGATGAAGATAAATTATGTTTCTCGGTAATATTTGAAATGAATGACAAAGCAGAAGTTATTTCTTATAAGATTGAAAAAACAATAATCCGCTCAAACAAAAGACTCTCGTACGAAGATGCACAGCAAATAATAGAGACTGGCAAAGGCGAAATTGCTGACGAATTGATAAAAATTAATGATCTTGCAAAAATACTTCGTAAAAATAGATTTAAAACTGGAGCTTTTAACTTTGAACATGATGAGGTTAAATTTATCCTCGGTGAAAACGCTATCCCAACAGGTGTATATTTTAAAAAATCAACAGAAGCAAACAACCTAATAGAGGAGTTTATGCTTCTCGCTAACCGAAAAGTTGCCGAATTTATTGGAGAGGCGTCCAAACCAAAAGAATTTGTATATCGTATTCATGCAGAACCAAACATGGAGAAATTAGAAAACTTCTCTGGTTTTATTTCACGCTTTGGATATAGTATTGACACCTCTAATAATATCGCATTATCAAAATCGATGAACGAAATTGTAAAAAGCGTAAATGGTAAACCCGAGCAAAACATAATTGAGAACCTTGCAATAAGAGCAATGTCAAAAGCGGTTTATACAACAAAAAACATCGGACATTATGGTCTTTCATTCGACTTCTATACTCATTTTACATCTCCAATACGAAGATATCCCGATGTTATGGTTCACAGATTATTGCACGACTATATCAAAAAACATCAACCTGACACATCAAATCTCGAAGCTAAATGCAAATACTGCTCCTATCAAGAGCAACAAGCTGCAATGGCAGAGCGAAGCTCCATAAAATACAAACAAGTTGAGTTTTTACAAGATAAAATTGGGCAAATTTTCGATGGCGTAATATCAGGAGTAACCGAATGGGGGTTTTTTGTTCAACTAAAAGAAAACGCATGCGAAGGATTGGTACACATGAGAACATTAAATGACGATTTTTATATTTACGACCAAGAAGATTATTGTATTTATGGCAAATCGAATAATGAAAGATATCAATTGGGAGCCGAAGTAAAAGTAATTATTACAAATGTTAGCTTACCTAAAAAACAAATTGATTTTGAATTGGCTAAAAAACAATAAAATTTGTATGTTATTTATACTTGTATAATATAATTGCGTATCTTTATAACCTAAACAAAATATTATATGGTTACGTCATCAGATAAGTCAGGAACTTTCATAAAAGGCACTGTTCTTATGCCACAGGAGGAAATGCTTGAGATCAAAAAAGAGCATAAAAATTTTAAAATTGGAATTTTAGCTGACAATAGTGGTATTGAACACCGTATTCCTTTAGCACCTCTTGCAGTTGAGCAATTAGTTAACGAGGGTTTAGAAGTTTTAATTGAACAAGGAGCAGGACAAGGTGCAAATTTTAGCGACAGACAATATTCCGAATATGGAGCTCAAATTATTAGCGAAAAATCAGAAGTAGCAAAATGTGATATTGTATTAAAAGTATTGCCACTAACAGTAGATGAGATTGAATTATTAAGCGGTAATCAGGTGATTATCACCTCATTACACTCTAATTGCCAAGACAAGGAATATTTTACATCTCTAATTAAAAAAAGAATAACTGCCATAGCTTTTGACACTATGCAGGATAATCATGGTATTAATCCTATAATGCGTTCGATGAGCGAAATTGCTGGTAGATCATCTATTCTGATTGCAGCAGAATACATGAGTAATGCACACAAAGGCAAAGGAGAAATGTTAGGTGGTTTAACAGGCGTTTCTCCAACCGAAGTAGTTATAATAGGTGCAGGAACCGCTGGTACTTATGCTGCTCAAACGGCTTTTGCTCTCGGAGCACTTGTTAAAGTTTTTGATAATTCTTTGTCAAATCTCGACAAACTTCAAAAAGACTTAGGCGTAAAAGTTTATACTTCTACAATTCACTCAAAAGTTCTCAGTAATTCACTTAAAACAGCAGATGTTGTTATTGGAGCATTAAGAATTAGAGATATGAGACCCAAAATTATTATTACCGAAGATATGGTTAAACAAATGAAAAACAATTCGGTAATTGTGGATATTAGCATTGACCAAGGAGGTATTGTAGAGACAGCTAAGGCAACAACTCATAAAAACCCAATTTATACAAAGCACGGAGTTGTACATTATTGCGTACCAAACATTGCTTCGAGAGTTTCTCGCACTGCCTCATATTCAATTAGCAATATTCTTGCCGCTGAACTAATGAAAATGCAAATTTGTGGAGGTCTAAATCACTATCTTAAAACTAACCCAGGCGTAAGAACAGGCGTGTATCTTTACAATGGAATTTTAACCGATGAACATATCGGAATTTTACACGGAATTTTCTCAAAAGATATCGATCTGCTTTTGGCTGCGATGTAAACTCAATATTGATATATAACATAAAACCAACAACGAGGTATTAACTGTTTGGTTTATTGTTTTACGATCCCTA
>CAYNKH010000252.1:0-3527 GCA_964397745.1 uncultured Bacteroidales bacterium
TATATATTATAGAGGCTGCCCAAAAAGGCAGCCTTTTTTTGTGAAGAATATTAATGATATCGTACGTTTTTTTTACGTGTGGTTTAAAAGTTCTAATATAAAACCCCAATCTCTTTCTTTAAAAAGTTAATAGCCTCTTGTGTTGGCGAGGTTTCAATTTCAATAAGTTTCTCAAAAATTGCCTGACTTAATTTAAATGCATTTGCATTAGAATCGATATCTTCCATGCATAAATGAACAAGTTGTATCGTTTTTTCTTTAGCATTTCTTACCATTTCCCAGGCATCAATCGATAAATATAGTTGTTGCGATAAATTATGTTCAAATTCACTTCTGATAAGTACCAACATTTCTTTATGTAATTGCTGAACTGTCATGTTGGGCGTTTGAAGACGTACAATTACACTGTTTGGAGAAATCCTCTCAAGAAAAAGAATAATCCTTTCATAAGCCTGAAGCCGTATTGGAGTAATAATCCTTTTGTTTTGTAAAACTATTTCGGCTTTTCGCATATCGGTTTCTTTTTTTAATACTTGCTTTAATACAAAATATGCAGTAAAAAAAACTATTAGACCCGGAATCGTGATTTTTAATATTTCTAGTACCATTATAAAAAAGTTTAAATTTATGTTTTACAATATTAGATAATTTAATTATAAGGTTTATATTAGCAGATATAATTTTATAAACATTTTGATATGGAAAAAATATCCGAGAGGTTAAACCGAATGTCAGTGTCAGCAACTCTTGCAATGACACAGAAAAGTCGTGAATTAAAGGCACAGGGGTATGATGTGATAAATCTTAGCATTGGAGAACCTGATTTTGATACACCCGAACACGTAAAAGAGGCAGCTAAAAGAGCAATAGATGAGAATTATACTCACTATCCTCCTGTTCCAGGGTACGATTCGCTAAAAAAAGCAATTGTTAATAAGTTTAAACGTGAAAACAATCTTGAGTTCGATGAAAACCAAATTGTAGTTTCTACTGGAGCAAAACACTCAATAATAAATGTTTTTCTATCTATAATTAATCCAGGAGATGAAGTAATAATTCCAGCTCCTTACTGGGTTAGTTATACTGATATGGTGGGATTGGCCGAAGGAGTGCCTGTTGTAGTTAAATGTGGAATCGAATCTGATTTTAAAATGACGGCAAAACAACTTGAACAGCACATAACCCCTAAAACAAGAGCAATTATTTACAGCTCTCCCTCTAATCCTACAGGTATGCTTTATTCTAAAGATGAGCTTGAGGCATTAGCAAAAGTTATTGAGAAACATCCAAATATTATTGTCGTTTCTGACGAAATATATGAGCATATCAATTTCTCTGGTAAACATCAGAGTATTGCCCAGTTTGCTGCTATTAAAGATAGAGTGGTGGTTGTAAACGGTGTATCTAAAGGCTATGCAATGACAGGCTGGAGAATCGGATATATTGGTGCTCCTTTATGGATAGCAAAAGCAGTTACAAAACTTCAAGGACAATTTACTTCGGGTGCATGTACAATCGCTCAAAAAGCTGCCGAAGCCGCAATAGATGCAGGTTCCGACTCTTGTAAAGAAATGACTGAAATATTTAAAAAGAGACGCAATCTTGTTATGGACTTATTTAAAGAAATTGATGGGATAAAAATGAACGAACCACAAGGGGCATTTTATGTTTTTCCAGAAGTTTCATCTTTTTACGGTAAGTCTTTTGATAAATATAAAATAAATAATTCAGGCGATCTGGCGCTGTATATTCTTGAAACTGAGTTTGTTGCATCGGTGGGAGGACATGCTTTTGGCTCACCTGAGTGCTTGAGGTTTTCTTATGCTACAAGCGATGATACGCTTATAGAAGCTGTAAGTAGAATTAAAAGAGCATTGTCAAAATTGAAATAAAAACATACTTTTTTAGCTCGAGCGGTTAATAAAGCAATTTATTAACCGCTTTTTTTTATCGAATGTATTACAAAATTTCTTAAATTTGCTCTGTACTAATTTTTAAAGCATTAATTATATGAAACAATTTTATTTTTTCGCTCTCCTGTTGTTCTTGGGTGTAATCTTAAATGCGCAGACAACTTACTTTTCTTATGAACAAGCTCTGGCTGATAATAATGTTCGAAGTATAGAGGAAGATATCTATGGAAATGTTTGGATAGGCACAACATCGGGAATTACAAAATTTGATGGAGCAAATTTTATTTCTTATAATAATACTGACGGACTTGGCGGAAATGTAGTTTATGATATTCTTGCTCATTCAAATGGTAATATTTATGCAGCAACCGCAGGGGGAATGTCGGTCTTTGATGGAACAGGTTGGGTAAATTACACCTCAGGTACTGGGATGCCAAGTGGTACTATTTGGGCAGTCGAAGAAGATAATGACGGCAATATATGGGTAGGTTCTTCTGCTAATGGAGTGTCATACTATGATGGGGTAAACTGGTATCCATTTGGGGTAGCTCAAGGATTACCATCTGATGCAGTTAGACTTGTTTTTGCCGATAGAAATAACAATATTTGGTTTGGTACAGGTAATGGAATATCTGTTTATAATGGAGTAGAATTTAAAAACTTTAACACTTCAACTGGCTTGCCTGGATTAATGATTAATGATATTGTTCAGCTTTATAATGGAAATATTGCTATTGCTACAAATGGAGGTATAGCAATTTATGATTTCCAATCATGGACATCAATTACTACTGCTCAAGGCTTACCAACATCGAACATATTAACTCTAAAAGAAGATTATAACCAAAACTTATGGATGGGGGCTTCAGTAGGGCTTATAAAATACGATTGGACTAATTTTACTGTTAAACATTATGAGGACGGACTAACGAGTACAATTGTTACTAAAATTATTATTACTAATGCAGAGGATAATAAAATTTGGGCCGGATCGTATCAGAACGGACTTACTGTTTATGATAATGCTGATACTTACATTATTTATCGAAAAAATAAAAATCTAATAAGTGATAATGTGCAAACTATTTATGTTGATGACGAAGATATTACTTGGATTGGGACAGATGCAGGATTAAATAGAGTTGATGATTTACACTGGAGAACTTATTTAATGTCAGATGGCTTGACTAACGATAATATTTCTTGTGTGCATAAGGATATTAATGGAAATCTTTGGGTGGGTACTGCTGATGGACTTAATATTATTAATGGTCAAATAATTACGAATTTTACTACCGCAGACGGACTTACAAGTAATATAATAAATGGTATAACATCTAATGATGTTGGTGTTGTGTATATTGCTACTCCAAATATGATTAGTGTATTTGACGGTGGTATGGTTACCGATACTATTAATATGAGTGATGGTTTGTTTAGTGATAGTATTACTCAAGTACATTATGAAAATGGACGACTTTGGGTTTTGGCAGATACTTCAATTCAATATTTTGAAGGAACTTATTGGATTGATGCAACCTCTTCGAATTGTGCTATGACTCCTGTAGGAACAAAGGCTAAGTGTCTTAATAATTCTGCTATTCAATATTTTGG
>CAYNKH010000253.1:0-3506 GCA_964397745.1 uncultured Bacteroidales bacterium
TGTAAATATTATCACTAACATTTTCAAATTGTGAAGCTGTTCTGTCAAATGCAAAGTTTATTAATTTAAAACTGTTGCGCATGAATAATACGGGTTAAATAATGTATGTAATGGAGAATATCTTAGATATCTGACATTATGGACAAACACTAAAGTAAGCAAACAGGTTTTTGCTCTGTCGAAAAGAAGGTGGCAGTCAAACCCTTGATTTTTAATACATTAAAGCATATTGAGTTGCAATAAAACGCAAATGCTGTTCTCGAACACTCTGGCTCAAACGCAAATGTTATTAACAGGAACTACTCTAAAGTAAACTCCCATTGTTCAGCAAATGTATTTTGATACTCGCCAAACTCAGCATGAGCTTTTTCATATTTCTCTAACATACTATCGTTTGTTGAGTAATAATAATCCCACTCTTCATCTGCAAGCTCATCGAAATATATTGAATAATCAATAAGTTCGGCGATTTCGTTTTCAAGTATGTCCTGATACATAGATAAAAGTTTAATCATTTCATTTTTATACTCATCAGTGCCGTCAAATTCGTCGAGTTCGTTAACTTCTTTTAACGCATCAGCCAATATTGTATTAGCATTTTCTAGTGCAGATAGAATTTCTGCTTCATCTTCATTATCAATGGCATCGAATATGCTAACAAGAGCTTCTTCAACATTAGTTTGTATAGAAATAAGTGTAGAGTGATAATCTTGTGCTGTTTCAGAAGTTTCTTTTGGATTACAAGCAAAAATCATCATTGTTAATGTTAGAATAATAAACAAATTCTTTTTCATAATTTATAAATTTAGTTAAGTAAAATACAAAATTAAGAAAAATAATCTCTCTACACAAAACAGTGAAAATTTTGTTTCATAAACTTATGGATTTGCAAACATTATCTCATTTAAATTTTACTGGATTTGTTTTTTTATTACATTCTTTCTCGAAAACATAGAAAATAGAATTAATAAACTTACTTTTGTAAAAAAAATATTATGGCAAATAGAAGAGATTTAAAAAAAGACCTTAATTGGTTAACGGATGTAGTTATATCGGATTGTTTAATATATGTGGAAGTAAACGCAGACAAAGACCATACTCCTATTGGAGAGATAATAAACGAAATAATTCTTCATAGAGATAGTGCTTTTAGCGAAATCAATATGCCTACATCAGGTATGAGCTCCAAAGAAGTGAAACAGAAATATGACAATATTGTACATAACTTTTTTGAAGTTGCAGATTCGAGTTTTGAAAAACTAAGTCAATTATCTAAAAAATAATGAGAAAAACACTTTCTGTACAAGGAATCGGATCCGTACTTGTAAGTAAAAAATCTAATGCAAGAAATTTAAAACTCCGAATTCATCCAGAGAAAGGAATACTAGTTACAATTCCGTATCGGTCGTCTTATAACGAGGCTGAAAAGTTTGTGCTAAAAAATGCGGAATGGATAAAAGAAAAGACAAAACTATTATCTCAGAACGAAAAATTAAAGATATTTACTCCAGATTCTATTTTTAAAACAAGAGCTTCGGAAATTGAATTTGAATATGATGCTCATTCGATACTGAGTAGTCAGATGTCTGTTAATAAATTACTTTTCAAATATAATCCTCTAAAAATAGACTTTGAGGATAAAGAGGTTCAAAATTTTATTAAAAAATGTATTGTAAAATTGCTATTAGCTGAAGCAAGCTTATATTTACTAGAACGCTATATGTATTTGTGCCAAAAACATAAAATACCATTTCATTATTTAACTGTAGGTAAAGCCTCAACAAATTGGGGGGTGTGCAATACAAAAAATGAAATAAGACTTTCGTGCAGATTATTATTATTACCCGATCATTTAATCGACTATGTGATTTTGCATGAAATATGCCATATTAAACATAAAAATCATGGTAGTGATTTTCATAAAATGTTAAACGAACTTAGCGATAATAAATCGAAAGAGTTAAACAAAAAGTTAAAGACATACTCACCACACATAGTACCAGGAGATTATTCTTATCAAGACTAAGTTCAATACAATTATGGAGTAGAGAACGCTTGGCATAGTAATTATGGTCTCGGTTATCCTATAGTTTTTCACAAACTATCAGCCATAAACAGATTATAGCATTTTGCTACTCCACGAAAAGTTTTAATCGTGCTCCTACCTTTAACATATAATCATCTGGGAGATCATTCCATTTGTATATTTCGGCAACAGAGCAATTATACTTTAATGACAGTCTAAAAAAGTTATCGCCTGAAACAACATCGTGGTAAACAACATTATTACGGTCTTTTCTTACTACCTGATAGTCTTTACTTACAGAATCTGCAATTGTGCTATCTTTCGCTTGTGCAGAGTAAATTTCCTCGTTTTTATCTAAAAACACTTGTGTAAGCTCATGAGGGAGTACCAAGGAATGATATTTGCCATCAGCAGGAATGTACGAATACAGATAAACAGGATTAAGA
This sequence comes from uncultured Bacteroidales bacterium, assembly GCA_964397745.1. GTDB lineage: Bacteria > Bacteroidota > Bacteroidia > Bacteroidales > ML635J-15 > Bact-19. The sequence continues at coordinate 2,473 of CAYNKH010000253.1, forward strand.
GCCTTTAATTTTTCAAGATCATAATTTACCGTTTGCGATATCTGAGCCATCCTCAAAGGGCCTAAAACCTGAATAGTATCAGTTTTGTATGCTTCGACAAATTCTTTTTCGGGAAAAATATTATGTTCAGCATGATATTCCATAAGATAGTTCATAGCAATAAAAGCAGGAACATAGTTTTGCATCTCCTTACTTAAATAAGGTCGCAATTCCCAATAATTTGTTTTGCCCCCACTACGTGCTATTGCTTTTTTAACCGTACCTGGACCTCCATTATATGCAGCAAGGGCAAGTTGCCAATCACCAAAAGTGTTAAACAAATACTTTAAGTATCTACAAGCAGCATCTGTTGATTTGTAAACATCTCTCCTCTCATCAATATATGAAGTAACCTTAAGGTCGAACAAATCTCCTGTGGGCTTCATAAATTGCCATAAGCCAACGGCTCCTGACCTTGATATAGCGTTTGGATCCAAAGCAGATTCAACCGCGGCCAAGTATTTTAACTCTAATGGCAGCCCATATCGACTTAAATGCTCTTCAAATATTGGGAAATAATACATCGATTTGCTCATCACAAGCTGCATCTTGTCGCGATTGCGCAAACCATAAGCTTCTATATAAATCTGTACATGTTGATTGTAATTAAATTTTATCGGGCTAAGTTCATTAAGATAGTTTATTCTTTGTTGGTATATGTATGCTGGATATACAGGGTAAGTAATGTTCAAGAGGCTATCACTAAGCATATTTTGACTTGTCCACCAAATGTTTACAGAATCATACAATCTGTTAAGCGAATTGTCAATTATAGTATAAATGCTTGTATATTCGTTTATATTTCCTACCTGTGAGGATGAGAGCAGCCTGTCGCCCTCGTCATTTGCAAATAACGAAAATATAAAAACTACTTGAAACAATAAAACAAGAACGATTTTATTCATAAAGCCTATTTTTACGATGCTAATATCGGTAATAAAACAATAGAATTTTCGTGTACCAAATGAATTTCTTAACTATTGATTGTTAATTTA
>CAYNKH010000254.1:0-3475 GCA_964397745.1 uncultured Bacteroidales bacterium
TTTTACTATTAAATCCGCTCACTCGACTGTAATCCGAGTGTTGTTCTAATTTTACATCAATCTGAACTTAAAAAATTATAGGACACAGGTTTAAAATAAGAATTTTTAAAAAAGAAACAATCATTTATAATAAGATGAACTTTTCTATCACGGGTTGGTTAAACAATTAAACTGAAACATGATGAAAATTACAAAGGATATTAGTATTGATATTTTGATTGATGAGGTTCCACAATCCATGAAGTATCTGTCGGAAAAGGGGATTCGCTGTATTATTTGCGGTGAACCCGTTTGGGGGACATTAGAATCGGCTGCAAAAGAAAAAGGTTTTACTGATGCCCAAATTGAAACTTTTGTAACAGAGCTGCAATCGTTTGCTTTAAAAAAATAAATTTTACAAATACTTGTTTTTACACCAACTTTTTGTGCAGATTTGATGAATAGTAACATTTATGGGTACTATTTACAGCTGTTGTAATAATTATGTAAATTTTTATTTAATCTTTTAACTGTAGTAAAAGCAAATTTTGATTTTGACGCAAAAAATGGATTTTTAGCAAAAAATGGAAATGGTTTATTAAGCTGCTTAAATTCGCTATCCATTATTATTAACCCTTGAATCCCTGTTTCAGATGAAATTGTTTTAAATTCGGCAATATAATAGTAATAAGCTTCTAAACTTGGCTTAATTGACGGGGTTTTCTGCAAACTATCATTAAGAAATATAGTTTCGTGATATTTTTGCTCTATTATTTTTGACGATTCGTTAGAATAGAAAAAATAAACTTCACAAAAATTAAAATTCTTTCTGAACGCATTAATTATGTGTTGATTAAGAGCCTTTTGCTCAAGTTCTTTCTTGTCAGCAAACTTATGACGACCAGCATTTCGGTATGCTTGTAAAGAACTTTCTTTAGTTTGTAAACGCACCAACAAAATAGAGCTGTCATGCAGTCTTATAATATGGTTTTTTGCTTCAATATATTTATGTGGAGTTTGACTAATTGAGAAGTTTGATAAACTTAAAAATGCGATTATTATTGCGATTATTTGGATTATTTTGTTCATAAATGTTTTAATTAAAGATTCCCGCTAAAGATATAAATAACATTGTAACAACAATAATAATATCAAATTTACTAATAGATGATTCTTGAATTATTTACTCTATTTTAATACATTTGAATTTGCTATTATTCAGAATTTCAGGTGGCACATTATCTTTAAGGTTTATAAAAACATTATACTCATCAGCATAAAACTTTTCAAGTTCTATTAATGAAGGTAACAATGAGTAAGCAGTAAAATCAGTATAAAACATTGCCTCAATCGGGTAGGGGAAATTAAATAGTACTGATTTTTTGGGAATACCAGTTTTGTCGATGTTTTTTAGATTTGAAACCCATATTGGTTTTCTGTCTATATCAGAAAACGGTTTAATTCTTTCTATAGAATATCTTAGTGGGAGTATAATTACAAGTCCTAGAACAAGATATTTTATATATTTGTTAAATCCTTTCATTTTTACATCTTTGATACTAGACCAAAACCAAGCTGTAATCATAAAGAGGGCTGGAGCGATAAATAAAATATAAGCCTGCATTTTGGTTTTTGCAACAGAGAAAAATATCAGTGGAATAAAAATCCAGACTCCCAAGGATAGTTTTTTATAATCACGATAATTTTTTAAAATATAAACCATTAGAAAAACTAAAGGCAGATAAATAAGTTCACCGTAATTTGTGCCCATGCGCAATAGATAATAATAAATAGCACCAGTTTGTTCATCCAAAACTTCGGTTAAATGCCTCAAGTTAAATGACGATGTATATGCTGCTTCGGTTGGGAATGCTGTAAAAATGTAAATTTGCCAAGGCAGAAATACAATCAGGGTAACAGAAAATAGCAAAATCAAATTTAAAACTATTGTTTTAAATTTAAACTTTTGGGTATCATAGATAAGTATTAACCACAATGCAATAACAATAAAAGCAGGAAGCCATTTTGTGAGCACTGCCAGACCAATAAAAAATCCAGTTATGATGTTATAAATTGGTTTTTCTGTTTGGATAAATTTAATAGTAAAATAGATTGCAATAAGAATAAAAATCATAAAAAATACATCATAATGATCAGTAGCAATACGTCCACCCGTAAGTTCAAGTATTAGTCCATTTATTGCAAACAGAAAAGCCGACAACCATGCAATGATTCTTTGGTTTTTAGAATTAAAGAAAAACAGACTTATTTGGTAAAGTACCCATATTCCAAGACTTGAAAGCAGTATTGACGGCAATCTTACGGCAAACTCATTTGTTCCAAATATTGAAATACTCAGAGCCATTGTCCATAAAGGAACAGGTTGTTTATGCAACCATATATGATTTGCTGCCCAGTTGCGGTAATCTATCTCATGTACAGGATTTTCGTATAAAGTGGGGGTAAAAGGATGCGTAACCATATTTTTTGCAACTAAAGCATGATATTTTTCATCGTGAGGATGAAGATAAGCATCAGAAGAAATTGTTAAACGAAGGAGTAATCCTCCTAATATCAGAATGAATAATGAAATTTTATATTTACATTTAAAATGTAGAAATGCTGATATACTTATTGCTACAAAACCAATGCTTAATGCAATAATAAAAATTATATTATTATCATCAAACATTTCCATTAGCTATTTATTATTTTTTACAAACCGTACAAAATCCTTAATGATATAAAAACTCATACCTGGTAATACAATAAATATTAGGGGGTTGGCTCCCCAGGCGGCAGAAAAATCGAATGAAAGTAGATGGATAAATGCTGTTGTCAAGCCACAACCTGGACATCTTATATCAAAAAGCGTGTACCAAATACACGGAATTAAAATGTCGATTTCAGCGAACATGTATAGAATCAATCCAATAAAATAATAACCAACTATAGCAGCTATTAGGATGTTCTTCCATAAATATGGAAGAATTATTTTTTTAAAAATCGATTTTTTTGCGTTAGTCTTTGAGTGGTTTACCTTCTGCATCTTTAAAATTGCCTGAAATTATTTTTATCAGGTCAACAAGCGTCCATATACCACAACCTACCCAAGTTAGAAGTTGTATAATTCCAATTCCGATATGTCCTGTATAGAATCTATGTAGTCCATGAATTTGAACAACATAGGGTAAAATGCAAAGAATGAGAGCAGTGTTTTTTTCTTTGTCGCTAACTCCTAAATTGTCTTGAGCTTGATTTGATTGCTGAACAGACTGTTGTAAAGGTTGTTGCGTATATTGTTGCTGCTCTGCTTGGGCTTGTTGCGTTTGATTTGCCCCACAAACTGGACATATCATTGCATCAACAGGAATTTGCGAACCGCATTTAATACAATATTTTACATTTTCCATAATTGTGTATGTTTTTGTAATTCTATACTACTATACTATATTTTTGATGAAAATATTAGATAAAGATACAATTAAAAATATTA
>CAYNKH010000255.1:0-3443 GCA_964397745.1 uncultured Bacteroidales bacterium
ACCCCTCTAACATCAGTCATTTCGACTGGCGGGGAGAAATCTATTCTCGGTTTGCAATACAGTTCACAATTCTCTGCAGTAAGAACAGAATTATTTTTCACTTCTCACATTACTATAACACTCGGATTGCAAACGAGCGAGCGAAGGGTATTTTCTGAACCTAAATTTTAATTAATCTACTCCTTGATGCATCGCACCGAAAACCCGTAAGAACGATTGTAGCCGAGCGTGTAGGCATAACTACTATGGAAGTTCAGTAAACGTGCGTAAGTGCCACCTATTGTACTTGACCAATAATAAGCTTCGGAACCCACATTGATGATTGAACCATTATGACTGTTGCGAGCACCAGCCACAACCAATTTAAGTGGCGCGGCAAAAGCACTGGCTGCATTACTACTACTCCAAGAGTTTCGCTCTGCGTTCCACTCTGCTTCAGTTGGTAAGCGATATCCACTTGGACATGGGTTGTTTATTCCATTTACGCCTTGCCACAAATTCTCATTTTGTGGGCTGCACCAATCGTAAGGTTCATCTGGTGCAATAATAAAATTACCATGTCCAGGCTTGTCGCTATTTGATAATACATCTGTTATCTCTGAAGTTCTTAGTTGATGGCCATCAGCACCGCGTCCCCACTGGTATAAATCGCCATAGGCAGCAGCATCATTACTTGAAGTAGCAACTTGTGAAGCACCAAGATTACGATCCATCCAAGTTTTTCCAGTAGTTGGATTGTAAACATCAACAATAACTTCTAATGTTGTGAAGTTCACTTGGTTGCCATACGATGTGCCAGCACTATTAGTGGCATAAGCTCTCACATAATATGTAGTTTCTGGACTTAAGTCACTTAAACTACTTGAAAACACACCTACGCCTGTACCGTCTGTTGTTTTATTATCTGATATTGTTGGTGATTGTTCAGTACTCCAGCAAACACCACGAGCAGTTATTGTTTCTCCACCATCCGAAGTGATGTTTCCACCACTTGTTGCCGTAGTTTGCTCTATATCAGAGACTTCGGCAGTTGACAATACTGGAACACTTAAAGTAGCTCCTTTAGTTGTAAAAGTAATTGCATCACCATATCTAGTGCCGACAATATTAGTGGCGTAAGCACGCACATAATATGTAGTTTCTGGACTTAAACCACTTAAACTACTTGAAAATACACCCACACCTGTACCGTCTGTTGTTTTATTATCTGATATTGTTGGTGATTGTCCTGTACTCCAGCAAACACCACGTGCAGTAATCTCTGCTCCCCCATCTGATGTAATACTTCCACCACATTTTGCTGTTGTTTCTGTAATATCTGTAACTTCGCTTGTCGATAATACTGGAATTACAAAATCATCATCATCATTCTCTTTACAACTGTTTGCAAACACTAATAATAATCCCATAAATAATAACGGAAAACTCAATAAAAATGTTTTTTGTCTCATAGTTTTTAACATTTTAAAATAAATACTCAATTCAAGTTTAAAACACAACAACAATCTTATTTACAATAGCTTTCAGCAAATAATGTATAAAAATAAGGCTTTGTTTTTATACTACCAAAAAAACTTGTTAAAAATCTCAAATTTAATCATAACCCAATTTAAGAATTGCGTTATATAAGAAATTTTACTTTTGTATTTTGCAATAATAAAATAATAAACTTAATTATTTTGATTTGGTTTTTTGCCAAGGTTTAGAAATAATTAATACTTGTAGTGTATTAAAACACAGTGCCTTTTAACAGCATTCAATCTTTGTTAACTATAAATTCGACACTATAACCTGCAGACAATTTAGGTACTAACACCCAATTCATCGATACAGCTGCCTTACTATTATTTTTGCATTCCATGTAAATTTTATATGTATATTTTAAACTTCCAACATCTTTAATCACTTCTCTTTTATAATATTTTACCTCTCCATCAGATACAGTAAATTTACCGAGTAAAGAATAAGTTGCAAAATCTATTTCAGGTAAAGTATAATCCTCACATACAACTGTACCTAATGTTAACAAATCCTGATATAAGCTGTCATTTGTAATAATATACTCATCTGGTTCATTACCAAAAGGAGGTAAACAATATCCAGTATCAAATTCTTTTACAATAATTCCTTCAAATACATCTTTTTTTTCACAACTACTAAATAATAGCATGAATACAATAAGTGTAAATAATAATTTAGTGTTTTTGTATTTCATAATTTATGGTTTTACGATTTTACAAACTATCATATTATTCATTTTGTAAGTTTAAAATTCACACATAAGCATAAATTGGGATAATAATTATTTGTAATTTCAAACTTTTTCATAATAATTAGTTTCATAATATTTAAAATAAATACAAGAAAGCAATAGACAGTTTTACATTATTGAAGGTATTTATCTGATCCTCTTTTTCATAAACGATAGGGTCTTTTTTACGGTATTCAACAATTCTTATTTGTGTTGATAAATCCAGCTTTAGTTTATCCCATAATAAATATTCTATACCAAAACCTATACTTCCTGCATTTCCAAAATGTTTTACTTCTCTCAACTCATCAATATTTGAGCTATAAGCGGAATAATATTTACCAAGTAAATGAAAGTTATTTTTCACATTTAATAAAACAAAAGGTGATATTTTATTATCATCAAATGATTTTTTAATCTTCAATTGTATAGGTAGGGAAATTATTGAATAATCGTTTTTATTTATATAAGTCATTACAGAAGGACATTCTTCTTCAGGACTAAAAGAACAACCATCATAAGACCTGTAAATATCATAAGTTTGCTTAATATAACTTATTCCAGTCTGAATGTATAAATAGTCATTAATTTTAAATTCACCGATTAGTCCATATCTGTAATTTATGCTTACTTTTTTATCATTATTTTCAGCTTCATAAAAATTCATTTCAGGAGTAAACAATAGGCCAACTGAAAACTCCCCTGTTTGCCCAAACAATGTAGTGCTAAATACTACTATAACGATTACTATGATTGATTTTTTCATTATGTTAATTTTTAATTAAGTTTATTTTTTGTGTTAATTGCTCGATTTTCTCTTTTAGGTATCCATTCTGTTTTTCCAATTCATTCAACCTATCATCCATTTGAAAGATATACAGATAAATTTCTTCTGTATTTTGTATTATACCTCGCATTGTTTTAAAGACAGGGACTCCGTTTTGTTTCATCTCTTCTTCTGATAATAAATAAGGCATGTGTGAATTTTCAAAAATCAAATTCTTTCTTTTGACTAATGTCATTAATTTATACTCTGGTTTAAAAACGAAATCTGGCATAGATGCAAACTCTTCAACTATCCATTCTTTTGAGCGAATTGTACCACAAACATCCAATTTATATTCGGGATTACTAATTCCTATCCCGACTTTACCATTGCCATTTACCACCAAAATCTTACCTTGTTGGTCAT
>CAYNKH010000256.1:0-3429 GCA_964397745.1 uncultured Bacteroidales bacterium
TATATATAAAATTAAACATAAACCAAACACAACACACGTAGGTATAACAAACAGTCACTACAATATAAATTTAGGGGGGGCAATATAATTTGTTTGCATTTTATATAATTGTTTCGTATATTTACATGTTATTAAGTGTAGTTGTTTAGGTAATCGCATAAAAAACTTAAAATCATGAATCAGAAAATTATTCTATTATCATTATTACTTGTAATTGGCTCTTTATCAAGTTTCTGTCAATTTAAATCACTATTTGGAGATAATTCAACAAAGTATTCAATATTTGAAACGATTTCTGATGGTAGTGAAGTAAATGAGCATTCATCTTTAGGAATTATTGAAGATGATGGATATTTGTATCATCAAATTCAGTACTATTTAATTCGTGAAGATACTGTTACTGGAAAAGTATGGAGACGAACCAGTTTATCTGAAGAAGAAGTGTTAATAATGGATATGTCTTTAAATGTTGGAGATACTATGTATTTAAGTCAATCAAACTTCATAGACATTGCCTATGCAACAGGCAATCAAGGATACGCTTTGGTTCAAAATGTATTTTATAATGAATATGGTAAAAATATCGAACTAAACTGTCATACAAATAATCCTTTATTATGGTTTTATACAACAGAATATTCAATCCCACTGAAATTTATTGAAGGTATTGGGCCAAACTATAGTTATTGTTACGGTTTTTTCCCTCTTAACTCTTACTTAGTTTGTTCCTATAAAGACGATACTTTAGCTTTTACCAACACAGAATTTAACACATGTGATTCCATACTATTTTGGGTAGTAGGGGAAGCCGGGATTAATGAAGCAATAAAAACATTTCCTAAAATGGAATGTTCTTGTTATCCTAATTCAAATTATAGTTCATATAGCATTCTCTGTCCAGATAGTTTTACTGGTAACATATCAATATATAATATCCATGGTAAAACATTATTTTCAACTGAGATAAATAAGGAACTCTCTTTTGAGGTTTCATTGAAAAATTTTGAAAGTGGTATTTATATTTTAAATTTTAGCAATAATACAGGTTATCAACCATTAAAACTTATTAAATTATGAGATTAAAAAGAATAATTATATGTTTGTTTTTACTTACTTTTTTGCAGTCAAATCTTTTTTCTCAATTGGAATGGCAAAGCAATTATGATGCTGACAGTAGCAGTTTTCTAGGAAAGACAATTTATCAAAGCTGGGTTGGGCACTTGGTTCAACGCACTGACTTAGGATATACCCCAGCAGTTGCACCAACAGGAACTTTTAGAGGACTTTGTATTTATATCAATATTATTTATGACCAAACACCTAGTTTAGACCCATGCACTTACCCTAACGATGTTTGGTCTGCAGCAACCATTGAAGGAGTTAATAATCAAGCAATACCAGGGTTTCTTGATGATTTTATTGATGTGGATTACGACCCATCTGGTTCAACTGGAATCATGACTAGATTATATGACGAATCATCTTTTGGAAATCTCATTGTGCTCGGAGACCATATGATTGTAAACATCAAACAGTCAACGATTACTCCAAGTAGTCCCGGTGCCAGCTTCTCAGATTATACTTTAATAAATAAAGCTATTGACTTAATAAATAGTAACGGCGGGCTAAATACAATAAACTCCCATAATACTATTGCTGACTTTGATAGTAATAGTGATGGAAATATCGACTATATTCAATTTATTTGTCGTAACATTGTAAAAACACCAACCTATTACTATGGATCTGTAAACATTGGTTCAGGGAGTGCAGGGTTTAGTAAAACTTATACAATTAATGTAGCTGGTATTCCAACAACTCATAAGTCTCCATGGTCTTATCAAGGTGTAGGAAGTGGTTTAAGTATTTTAAATCCTACAGGTATTACAATTCATGAATTATCACACCATTTATTTGGTAATAATAGTTTTCATACTTCTGGAGGTAATCATTATTATTCAGGTTTTACTAATACTTTTATTGGTTTACAAGGAGGTTGGGGACTAATGGGTGGATCTGGTACTAGCATTGTTTCATGTAATGCCTATGAAAGGTGGAGGATGCACTGGAGACATAGCAGTAACGACAATAGTTACAATTGGTGGATTATTGCAAGAGATGATTCTGATATTAGTCAAATAAAAAATGCAAATATTAGTAAATCTGATGGATATCAATCATTTATACTTAGAGATTTTGTTACCTATGGTGATGCTATTAGAATTGAATTACCATATGTTGACATAAATGCTTCAAAGCAATATATTTGGATTGAAAATCATCAAATTGGAAATAATGATAAACTCGACTTCTTTCAGCATTCTCCTTACAATTCTTGTCGGCCTGAAGGAACACCAGGTTTGTATGTTTATTATCAAGTTGGTAAAGATTTATTAGAAGGATCTTATAGTGAGGTGTATCCAAGTAATGAAACAGATAACCTTGTTCCGATGTGTGCAGATGGAAATTGGGATTATCAAAAGCTACCTGGAGAAGTGTTTTATTGCGTAAATTGGAGTGATACCCCTAAGCCAACAGAAACTCAATATAAAGAAAACCCTATTTCTGGCACCAACGATCTTCCTTTACACTTCTTTGATATTGGTAACACAAACTCAAGCCTAAACGTGTCGCTTGGAAGTAAAGTTTGGAAAAAATATTATATTGATCAAATCTTTGATGAGAGTTTACCTTCTTTGGGAGATATTAACGATGCCTTTTCGGGGACACATATTATTGGAATAGGAACGAACCCTACACCAGTACCGCTTAGAACTCACTATGTAAAAGTAAGTGGTGGGAACATGACAGACGACACATCTAATGTCTATAGGAATAATAATAATACATATTTAAGTGGATTAGAAATTAAGTTAATTGATTTATTAAATGGGACTTATAAAGTTGAAATAAAGTGGGATAAATATGATGTGGAAAATAATGTAAGATGGTGTGGAAACATTGTTGTTAATGAATGCGTTAATTTAGTGGCTAACAAACAAATCGTATTAGATCAGAACTTGACACCAACGCTTTTTTATAAGGATACTGAGACACAACTATTTTGTGAGAAATCATCATTAACTCTCGAATCAGGAAGTGTTCTTGAAATTGAATCTGGTGCTGAATTCGTTGTGAAAAACAATTCAAGTCTAATTCAAAATCTTGGTTCTTCGATAATAATTCAAAATGGTGGAAAACTAATCTTTGAAGAAAATACCAAATTCAATTTCAATGGTGGATTAATCACACTAGTAGGGGAAAGTTCTGTAATAGAAATTGCCGGAGATTTGCACATCGCTGATAACGCTCAATTCACCTTCTCCGGCGACGGCTACATCAAATTCAGCAAACCCGGACCTGATTCAGCTCCTGATAATATTTTTGCTGGTACAAATGCTTCGTTTGTTTTAGAAGGTACAGGCAAAA
>CAYNKH010000257.1:0-3384 GCA_964397745.1 uncultured Bacteroidales bacterium
CCGCTGGGCAAAATAAAAACTTTCCTTATGTTTGTTTATTGATGTTAAAGCCCGCTGGGCTATAGCCAATATTATTACAAAATACCTCTCTCGCTCACTCGGATTTATCTTTGCTACGATGTGCTAAGCCAGACGAAGTGAGCTCACTATCGCTCGGGTGCAATTTGAGTGTTTTTTTAGGTTACATAAAATCCATAATATTAACAGATTTCTTACACTTCCTTCGTCAGGGTTCGAAATGACCGATATATTATGGTATTAGTCGGCGTCCTTGCTAATAGGTATTATTATAATTCATTTTAATGACCGATATATTATGGTATTAGTCGGCGACGATTGAATAGTAAATAACGCAAGAATATCTTTTGTCGCCGACTTTACTCTCCCACTTTGTTAGGTCATTTCGACCAACGGGAGAAATCTGTTTTTTTTCGAGCATAATTTGAAACAGATTAATGAATCCTGGCGAACAAACTCGAAACATTCACACCCGGAACAGCGAATAGTTTTCACAATTTAATCCAAGCTCGGCATATAATCATTTGAAATAACTTTCATTTCGATGCGTCTATTTTGTTGGTTAGCAGCTTCTTTTTGTTCGGGTGTGAGAGTATTTATAAAATCTTCGGAAAGGACAGTTCCTTTAGGTAAAAAAGTGTATCTAAGGTCAGGAGTAGTAATTACTTTAGGTTTTGATTCACCATAGCCTTTTGCAACTAGTCGTCCTGCTGGGATACCTTTAGAAGTAACATAGTTTGTAACTGATTTTGCACGTTTTTGCGACAACTCAATATTAGCTTCATCTGTACCAACCATATCGGTATGAGCAGATAATTCTATTACTAAGTACGGATTATTAACCATTATCTTGATAATACTATCAAGTACAAGTTTGGAGGGTTCTGTTAAGTCCCATTTACCAAATTCAAATTCGATATTTGGGATTTCAAAAGTTTTATTAAATGATTCTAGTGTTATTTCATAATCAAATATTTTGTCAAATTCGAGAGAGTCTGTTGTAAATCGAGATTTTCCATTAAAATAACCATCTTTTGTAACAACAAAAACATAATCAGTTTTTTGTTTTAATTTGAAGTTAAACTTTCCTTCATCTACGCTAAGCGAAGTTGTGTCTCGGAATATTGAGCCATCGCTACCAAAAAGCATTATTACGCATGAGTCGAGAACTCTTTCTGTATCAAGGTCTTTTGTTATGCCAGTGAGAGCGAATTTGAGAGGTGGTTTTTCAAAGTAATAAATATCTTCTCCTTTTGAGCCTTTACGATCTGAAGTAAAATAACCTTTATCTTCGTTTTTGTAGTAATATATTCCAAAATCATTTCCATTACTATTAAAGGGAGGTCTAAGGTTTTCTGATTCCCATCTTCCTCTTTCGTTTTTGGTTGCTATAAAAATATCGAGTCCGCCCATTGTAGGGTGTTTTGTTGAGGAATAGAAAAAAGTTGAATCATTTCTCATGTATGGGAATAATTCATCATAAGCCGAATTTATAGTATGCCCCATATTTTTTGGTCTAGTCCAGCCTTCGTCTCCATTTTCGACATACCAAATATCTGCTCCTCCAAATCCGCCTTGCATTCTTGCCGAGAAGTATATTGTATTTCTGTCTGGTGACACAGCGGGATGTCCTATTGACACGGAATCTGGCACGAGAGCAAGATTAACAGGATTCATCCATTCTCCGTCAACTTTTTGAGCTTCGTAAATTTGGCAACCTACCTTTTTTCCTTTTTCTGCAATACATGATGTATAATAGAATTTTCGTCCGTCATCAAAAATGCAAGGAGTGCCTTCATCAAACACTGTATTTATTGAGTCTAAAGGAACAGGGTCTGTCCATTCTTGTTTGCGGTCAAATTTAGTTACATAAATGTCAGAAAATTTTTCTCCAGTAATACCACTAGATCTTTTCCCTTTTGATTCATCTCTTGTAGATGAGAAATAGACATGGTCATATCCATTTTTCTCATCAACTGTAGGGCTAAAATCATTTTTTCGGGAGTTAAAATGCTTAACTTTCTCTATTTTAAATCTTGTAGGCATTTCCATCCACTCTATGGCTAATTGTGCCGATTCAAGTCCTTTTAATGCAGTAGAATCGCTAGGAGCCAAATCAAGTACCTCATTGTAATAATTTACTGCTTTTTCAAAATTGCCTTCTTGAATTTCAATTTCTGCTAGTTTTATTGTTGAAAATACTTCAAACTCATTATTCTTAGCACTTCTGCGGAAATTTGACCTTGCTTTTCTATAATCATTGATATTAAAATAGCATTGCCCAATCTTAAAATATAGAGCTTCTTTCTGTTTTCTATTTGTGATTTTACCTTTTCTAATTAATGTAGTATATTCTTGGATGGCTCGATAGTATTCTCCACCTTCAAAAATCTCATCAGCTTTTTTTAATTTTTTATCTTGTGCCTGCAATCCTGATATAAGTAGGACGAAAATTAAGCTTAAAAATATGTACAGTCTATAATTCATTTATCAATATTAATACCATAAAATCAATTTATAACGATATGGCAAAAGATTTATTACTTTTAAAATGACAAAATTAATCTTTTATGTGGATTTTGACTAAGAAACATGAATTTATCTAAGTTTGTTAAGATATGTTTTTAATTGCCACTTGTAAAATATAAGGTTGACCACACAATCCCCGAAACAAAAATTCCTCCTAATACCCCTAATGTAGTGTTTTTAAATATTTTTTTTCTTCCAGTTGATTTGTAACCATAAACAAATAAATCGTCATAGATATATTCTTCGTGTTTTTTACGAACATACGAATTTGCTGGTCTTACAAATGCCATTCCAGTGGTGTAGATGATTGGGATTAGTAGTTTAGTTGTCCCGTTTAAAGGTAAAAACATTGAGCCACAACCGACTAACATTCCCGATGCAAATGCCCACCACGGTTTATATTCTTTTAAAGCGAATTGTCTTGCCAAAACTATCCTTGACATTTCGCTAACGGAAAACTCATCTTCTAAAATCTGTTGATACATAATTGAATCTTTACCATTTAAACTTATAGAGTAAATCTCATTTAAGTTTGTATAAGATTTTTTTGTTTTACCTTTTTTATTAATAAAACTATAATCCATGTAATTTTCATGATTATGAAAGACATAAGATTCTAATTTTATTTGATTACCATTTAGTAGGTTTAATTGCGTTTGTGCATTAGTTATAATGGCTGATGAGAGAATGATTGATAAGAATAAAACGGTGTTTTTCATTATTTAAAATTTTAGTCAAAAATATGAAAAAATGCTTAGCGATAAAATTTTGTTAGCAAAAAAAACAAATTATTGCGAAAGTCATTCTTAAATTAGTAACATTTTTGTAATTTTACCT
>CAYNKH010000258.1:0-3373 GCA_964397745.1 uncultured Bacteroidales bacterium
TAAAACCACAGGCGAATTTATTGATACTGCAAATGTGGTGTATCATGTTTATCCTGATATTCATTTTCAACATAATATTAGTAATACAATTATCCCTTATGCAAGCTTTACAGGATATGTTGAAAATAATAGCTTTGAGCATCTAAGCATAGTAAATCCGTTTATTAACCGCAATAATAGTTATCAAGTCACAAATTACGCTCAAGTGATTGATGTGGGATTAAAAGGTAATATTAGCCGAAATTTGTATTTCCATGTTAATGGAAATTACTCTAAAATCGATAATATGGGATTTTTTGTAAATGATACTACACTTGTTCTTGAGAATAAATTTATTCTTGAATATACTAATGTCGAACGGTTTTCTGGTTACGGAGAATTTGCTTTGCGTAATATCGGTAAATTTAGCGGCATACTTAAAGGACATTATTATTATTACTCATATATTAAAAGCCGTGAGAAAGCTTGGCACATGCCTACTTTTGATATCTATTTGCGAGCAAATTATCAGTTTGACGAAAAGTTGTCGTTTGGTGTTGAAACTGGAGTGTTGAGTACAAGATATGCAAAAGATTTAAACGACCCATTGGGTGATGGGCATGAGTTAAAACCAGTTATTGATCTTAATATTTATGCTGATTATTGCTTCGCTGCGAACTTTAATGCGTTTATTTATTTGAATAATTTAACAGCACAAAAACAGTATTATTGGAACAATTATCAGTCGCAGGGTTTTAATATAATGTTGGGGCTGAAATACTTATTCTAAAGTGTCAATTGAGCCAGTGTTTGAGCCATAATGTCCCATGGTAGAGTTAATCTCATCCTATTGTTGTGTTACGTAAAGATGAGATTAGACAACTGGTTTTCAGCGTGTTAATAGCCTTACTGTCGAATTTTTTGATTAGAACGCTGTTGGCTTTATGGGTATATCCAAAATAACCCAAATTTTGATATTTACTATTGTTATTAACCACTATTAACAATTTATTGTAAGTGTTTGAGAAACAATAAGTTGCTTTTGGTCTAATTGTTAATAACTACCTTGTTTTAAATGTGTTTTTTAGAAGGAAAATCATTAAAAAAAGGTATATTTGTGTTCTTTTGAAAAAACGAGTAAAATATGAGTAAAATATGAGTAAAATTAACGAAAATATTGATAATACAGATAAAGTAGAAATGACAAATAATGGAGAAGTAAAAAACGGATATTCGGCAGATAGTATTCAGGTTCTTGAAGGCTTAGATGCAGTGCGAAAACGACCTGCCATGTATATTGGAGACATCAGTGTTAAAGGGTTACACCATCTTGTATATGAGGTGGTAGATAATTCTATTGATGAAGCTCTTGCAGGTCATTGCGACGAAATAAAAGTAACAATTCGTGAAAACAATTCAATTTTAGTTGAAGATAATGGACGTGGAATTCCAGTTGATATGCACGAGAAAGAAGGTAGATCTGCTCTCGAAGTTGTTATGACTGTCCTTCATGCAGGTGGTAAATTTGACAAAGATTCTTATAAAGTCTCTGGTGGATTGCACGGTGTTGGGGTTTCGTGTGTTAATGCTCTTTCTGAGAAATTAGTTGCGACTGTAAAGCGTGAAGGAAAATTGTATCGTCAAGAGTATGCTATTGGGAAACCTTTACGGGATGTTGAAGTAATAGGTGATACTACAGAAACGGGAACAGCCATTGAGTTTTTTCCAGATAGTTCGATTTTTATTACTACTGAATATCAGTTCGATATCCTTGCTAATCGATTGCGTGAGCTGGCATATCTTAATAAGCAAATTAGACTAATTCTTGTTGATGAGCGTGATAAAAATGAAGAAGGAGAGCCTAGAACAAAAGAGTTCTTTTCTAGTGAAGGATTGAAAGAGTTCGTTGAATACCTTGATGCTGGACGTGAAAGCCTTATAGAGAATATTATAAATATATCAAACGATAACAATAATGTCCCTGTTGAAATTGCTCTTCAATATAATACGTCCTTTTCTGAAAACATCCATGCGTATGTAAACAATATTAATACAATTGAGGGGGGAACTCACCTAACTGGCTTTAGAAGAGGTTTGACTCGTACCCTTAAGGCTTATGCCGAAGAATCGGGAATGCTTGCTAAGTTAAAATTTGATATAAATGGGGATGATTTTCGTGAGGGACTAACAGCGGTTATTTCAGTTAAAGTGCAAGAGCCTCAGTTTGAAGGGCAGACCAAAACAAAATTGGGTAACTCAGAAGTAAGTATTTTTGTTGATCAAGCGGTAAGTGGACTTTTAAAAAATTATCTCGAAGAAAACCCAAAAGATGCAAAAGTAATTGTCGAAAAAGTTATTCTTGCTGCTACGGCTCGTCATGCTGCACGAAAAGCACGAGAGTTAGTACAACGTAAAAACGTGCTGGGCGGTGCGGGTTTACCTGGTAAATTGGCCGACTGTTCCGATAAAGATCCCGCTAATTGTGAATTGTATATTGTCGAGGGAGATTCTGCGGGCGGTACTGCAAAACAAGGGAGAGATAGATTTTTTCAAGCTATTTTACCTTTAAGAGGTAAAATTCTTAATGTGGAAAAGGCTATGCAGCACAGAGTACTTGATAATGAAGAAATCAAAAATATTTATACAGCCCTTGGTGTTACAATTGGTACAGAGGAAGATACTAAACAATTAAATATTGAAAAATTAAGATACCATAAAATTATTATTATGACTGATGCAGACGTCGATGGTAGTCATATTATGACATTGCTTATGACTTTCTTCTTTAGATACATGAAACTACTAATTGAAGGCGGATATATTTATGTTGCAACTCCTCCGCTTTATCTTATTCGTAAAGGAAAAACCGAACGATATATTTGGTCAGAACAGCAAAGAGAAGAAGTAATATTAGAACTTGGCCAAGGTAAAGAGGCTGGATTACATATTCAAAGATATAAAGGTCTGGGTGAAATGAACGCAGTACAATTATGGGATACTACTATGAATCCTGAAACTCGTACACTTCGTCAAGTTACTATTGACAATGCTGCAGAAGCAGACAGAATTTTTTCGATGCTTATGGGAGACGAAGTCGCTCCACGTAGAGAATTTATCGAAGCTAATGCTACTTATGCTAAAATTGATGCGTAAACTATAAATATTGATATTATGATGGGCGACATTTGTTGCCCATTTTTTTGTCAAATATTTTTAGAACTCCTGATTAGTCTGCAAATAAAAAAATCCCAAAATTTATGGATTAGCCTAAATTTATAGTGGATAAAATGTTTAGGTGTTATAAATATTTATACTTGAATTTTGATTTTGCATTGCCGACAAAAAACAAATTCTATTTCTGTCAGAAAATAGGAGGGGATTTAAGTCTCAGTGA
>CAYNKH010000259.1:0-3371 GCA_964397745.1 uncultured Bacteroidales bacterium
CAGTTTACTATTATCCGGGAGAATATGAAATTAGAGCAAATTGGAATCATGAATTGGATTGGAATCCGGTGGTAAAGCAGTGATATGCAAAGTTTAGTGCTATATCTATGTTTTTCCTGATGGTGTTTTTCTTCATTTGAAATTCTTCTTTCAATGAAATCAATGCGTTTTAATACCGAACTACAACAGAAAATGTATTTGTTTTTATTAGGAGATTATCCACCTTCCCTTTTTTTAAAGATCCAATTACCATAATTGATAACCAAATCATTAACAGCAACAATAGTTAATCCATCCGGCAATGCTAAATAGAGCAAAAAGAATGTTAGTGATGTTTTATTTTTTAATAAATTTATAATAAAACAACTGGTTTTTTACTGTAAACACAACAAAGTAAACCCCAAAGTGTAAATAAGAAATATCTATGGTCTGATTTTTTAAAGGAATTTCTTTAACTAGTTGACCTTGCAGATCTATGAGTTTTACGTATCCGAGATTATCTATTTCTGATTTTATGTAAATTATATCGCTAGCAGGATTCGGATAAATAGAAATTAAATCTGAATAAAATTCTGCAACATTTGAGCCATCAGTCGTAACACTAACAGTCCAGTTTGTTGATGCGGCATCGGCACCTGTTACAACATATATCAAATCTGACGAATAATCATTAGATGTATGTCCAGACACTTGTTCAACCGAATTTACAGTTGCTGTTGCTCCTGGTGAAAGAGTAAATTCTGGAACTAAGCTTGATAATACAGTTCCATTTTCGACCGATACACTTACTGTATGTGATGTAGTATTTATCACCGCAGCAGAAACTTGCTCTGCAAAACTAAAACTCAAAATATCTGTTGATGCATATTCCACAAAATCAAACCAAACAAAAGGAACTTCGGAATCGCCAATAATCCCGTCAGATACAAAAACTATTGTGTTTGAAATTAATGTTTCTGCATGAGTTTGATCGACAAATTTAAATTCAATATTATCACCGCTTGATTGATTTGAGTAGATAGTTAAATAAAACAATTTATACCCTCCTGCATTATCAACAGGAGAACACACTCCAACACAAACATCATCAACGAAAGCTCCAACAAACGAATCTTGCTGATTAATAATATTGTTGTCTATAGAAACTTGTCCTATTACATTCATTGAAAACTCATAATCAGCAGGTGTAACTGACCATGGCTGAGCAACTGCGATTAAGGATATTGCCGACAGAATTAAAACTAATATTTGTTTTTTCATATTTCTTTATTTTTTAACAATTTTTAACAATTCTTCTTTTCCGTTATACTCAAATTTTAGCATATATACTCCACTACTTATATTTTTATCAAGTTTTAGAGTTTTAAGTAGATTAAGTGTCTGTTTTCCTTTGCTTAATTCAATTTGCTTTACACCAATTTCAGTACCAAGACCATTATATAGTTTAATTTGCACTTTTTGGTCACTATTTAGATAAAAATCTATGCTTATATGATTGCTAAATGGGTTAGGATAAACATTTGCACAAAGAGGAATGTTATCATCCTCAAATGTTAGAAGCAAAGGCTCAGTAAGGCTACCAATCATACTGTTGGCTTCAAAACCAATTGTCTCATTTGCTTTCTGATTACCGTAAATAGATTTAGCTTGGAAAGTAAGTGTTTCTGGAGTTTTGCTATTTATTGTAATAAAGAAAACAATTCTTCCGTCTATTAAGCTAATAGGTCTGGCGTTTCCACAGAGACCATTTTTATCAAACGCAAGAACTTCGTATAATTCAGGCGTTTCAAGATTAATCTCTGAAATTATTGTCATGTTTTGCTCTGTATTCGGCAAATGAGAATCATCTTCAAATTCGACATAATTTTTGGCTGTTACACCTGAAGAATACTCAAGCGATCCAGTATTTGATGAATATAATACATAACCTTCGCCAGGTTGCATATAAGTTAAACTACCAATCCATCCTTGAACTTCATTATAAATGGCAAACTGATGCTGAGATTTTAGAATGTCGTTGTTTGTAGGAGTTAAGCTCGACATTGCTTCCATAACAGTTTTTTGTACAGATAAAGGATATCCAATCCAGTTCCAACCTTCAACAATTGGGATTTCAATAGTGTCAGCTATAACACGATATCCCGATACTGAAAACATCTTTGCTTCTTTAACTTTAATCTTATATGATGACTCAACATTTAAGCTATTTAGAGAACCCAACCAATTGTGGTTATTCCCCATGCTAGCAAATCTTTCTTGAGATTTTATAAGATCACCATTATCCGCCGAAGGATTATTTATAGCTAAATTTAAATTGCTAAATTCACTGCCATAAACATAAAGAGATATCCAATTCCAAGATTCTGTTAAATCAATATTTTGCTCAACATAATTTGTTGCGTTAATTGGTAAAGGATTGTTTAGACTTCCGTATATTTCGTTTTCTAAAAACTCTATATGTGGACTTACATTTGAATAAATATCGCCAGTGCTTGCATCATAGACTTTAAAACTCATTATTTCACCGTTAGTATTTGCATAAACATTCATGAAACACAAATGAATATTAAGATTATTCAAGTACTCTACATTTGCAACACCACGACATTCGTTACCAACAAAACAAGCTATAATGTCTTCTTCATCAGTAGAGATAATATTAGATATACTTAATTGACCTATCAGATTTGCAGTTAGTGTGTAACTTGCTGGCTCCACACTCCAATTGGGTGCATGTCCATTAACTTTAATATTTAAAGCTAGTCTTTCGTTATATTCCATGGAAGCAACAAGATTTATGTCGTGTTGATACGATCCAATATTTAGTTCTGGATTTATCGTTATTTGTATTTGTTCAACTTCTAATGGCAATAATGTACCAGAACTTGGAGTAACATTCATCCATACAGGAATGTTGGTAATATTGTACGATTCGTTTAGTCCTCCTTTGTTTCGGATATTTACAGTAAGAGTTGTTTCTTCTTCAATGAATTTTTCAATATTTAATTCTTGCATATCCCATACCACATTGTTTTTGTCAACAAATGCTGGCCATGTTATTGTAGATGCTAAAATATTGTTGTTTAGGTCTTTAACGCCTCTAATAGAGATGTCTAATACCTGGTTTTCTATTTTATTATCATCAACATTTGGAGTAATAATAACTTCATCGTCACTTATTACAATAGTATGTGGAATCAATATCTCTGGGCGTTGAAGTTTCATATTTGGGGTCTCCGATGTAAAATATTGTACAGGTAATAAAGTATCGCCAGCAACAGCAATAGTATCCATTGTAAAGTTTCCTGAATTTTCGTTACTGATAGACGGGTCTTCGACAGTAACATCTTCGAATGGAATATATGCTTTTA
>CAYNKH010000260.1:0-3356 GCA_964397745.1 uncultured Bacteroidales bacterium
ATTTTGATAAAACTGGCGGATTTCTGCGAACAGCCGAAAAGTGTAACGGTTCTGGAGACTGTCGTAAATCGCATAATATTGGCGGTACTTTATGCCCAAGTTTTCAAGCAACAAAAGATGAAAAGAACTCAACCAGAGCAAGAGCAAATATCCTAAGAGATGTAATTACTAATTCTGAAAAGCTCAATCCTTTTGATTCTAAAGAGATATATGAAGTTCTCGATTTATGTCTTTTGTGTAAAGCCTGTAAATCGGAATGCCCTTCGGGAGTGGATATTGCAAAATTAAAAATGGAATTTTTACAACATTATTACGATGAACATCATATCCCATTAAGATCGAGAGCAGTAGGTTATTTACCAAGAGTTCACAAAGCATTTCGCTCTATTCCAGGTATTACAAACTTTTTTCTTAAAAACAAGTTAAGCTCTGGCCTTGTAAAATCTGCAATAAAATTCCATCCAAATCGCAAGTTCCCTCTTATGAGCAAAACCAATCTCAAAAATTGGAGCGAGAAAAACCCACAAAAACTAATTTCAAAAACTCCAATCAAAACTATATATTTATTTAACGATGAGTTTACCAATTATTTAGAAAGCGATATTGGAATAAAAGCTATTTTGTTGTTTACAAAACTTGGTTACGAGGTTAAAATCCCTAAAACCATAGAAAGTGGACGCACATGGTTAAGCAAAGGATTATTAAAAACAGCAAAAAAAATTGCAAATAAGAACATTGAGCTTTTAAAAGAGATTATTACCGAAAGTACGCCATTAGTAGGTATTGAGCCATCGGCTATTTTAAGTTTTAGAGATGAATATCCTGATCTTGCTTATGAATCAAACATTGAAAACGCAAATCATTTAGCTTCAAACAGCTTTTTATTTGATGAATTTATTGCCGCCGAAATAGATAAAGGCAATATTAAATCTGACAGTTTTACAAAATCTGCAAAAAAAATAAAATTTCATGGTCATTGTCAGCAAAAAGCTCTAATTACTGCAAAATACACAAGTAAAATTCTACATCTTCCTATAAATTACGAAATTGAGGAGATTTCGAGTGGTTGCTGTGGTATGGCAGGTTCGTTTGGCTATGAAAAGGAACATTATAATTTATCAATGAAAATCGGTGAAATGGTTCTGTTCCCAGCTATACGAAATTCTGAAAAAGAAACAATTATTGCTGCTGTTGGGACAAGTTGTCGATGCCAGATTGAAGATGGTACAGGCGTAAAAGCCAAACATCCACTTGAGATTTTATACGATGCTCTTGAGATGTAAAATTGTAAAAAAACAGTTTCCTGCACTAAAAAAACACGTTTGTCAGTAAGATATTAGACAAATATCTAATTACAGTAAAAACAAAACCATATACTGTTTGTTTTACTAATTTTGCAATAATTTCTATGTAAGTAATATTATGTTAACATTCGCCGAAGCAATAAAAGTAAGAAGATCAATCAGAAATTATGACCAAAAACCATTGGAAGATAATCTCTTAATGAAGATAAATTTATTTTTACAAAACCCGGCTATAGGACCTTTTGGCAATACTCCTCGTTTTATATTAATCGAAAAGCCAGAAGCACGCAAACAAGAAAAAGTAAAACTTGGGACTTATGGATTTATAAGTAATGCTGCATATTTTATTGGTGGCTGTATTGAGAAATTCGAGTTCTCCGAAGTTGATTATGGCTACTCGTTAGAAAGAATTATTATTGAACTTACAAGACTTGGGCTTGGCACATGCTGGATTGGTGGCACTTTTAAAAGAAAAGATTACGAAACTTTACTTAACACAAGCGAATCCGAAACCATTCCCTGCATTACTCCAGTAGGCTATAAAGCTAAGAAAAAATCCTTGCGAGAAAGACTGGGTTTAACACTTACTGACGGTAGCCGTCGTAACCCGTTTGAAATGCACTTTTTTGAAAACAATCTTGAAAACCCATTGTCTTTTAATCCTGAAGATAAATATCATCAAGCACTTGAGTTGGTTCGCCAAGCACCTTCGGCAGTAAACAAACAACCTTGGAGAGTTATTAAACAAGATAATAAATACCATTTTTATTTGTTGAGACACAAAACTGTTGGAAATACAAAAAATACCGACTTGCAAAAAGTAGATTTAGGTATTGCCTTAGCACACTTTAAACTTGGCATTGAGGAGCAATTCTTAAAAGGAAAATGGCATATTAAAAATCCTGAATTATGTGAATTAGAGTATATTGTAAGCTGGATAGCTGAATAGATTAATCAAGGGCTATCAAATTTGCTCCTCATAAATTAATAAATACTCTTTTATATTTCTCGCCCAAGTATATTCGTTGGCATATTTAATTGCATCTGTTTTAAACTCAGTATTATTTTGATATTTTAGAATTGCTTCGTTAATTTTGGTTTTAATTGTACACTCGTCAAAATCCTCAAAAACAAAAGAGTAAGCACCTCCGATTTCGGGCAATACAGTTTTGTCTGATGTAACAACTGGTACGCCATTTTGCATAGCCTCAATAACTGGCAAACCAAACCCTTCGTACAATGAGGGAAATAAAAAAGCTTCGCAGTTGCGATAATACCAAGTTTTTTCCAGTTCGTTAATAATTCCTGGAAACAAGATCTGGTTTTCCAAATTATGTTTTTTGACAAGTTTTTTAAGTTTTTTATAATATTTACCACTTGTATCTCCAGCAATTATCAATTTATATTCAGGAAAGTGTTTCATTACTGGAATAAGGACATGGAAATTTTTCTTAAGCTTAAATACTCCAATACTAAAAAAGAATTTGTCGGGATTAACTTTAGGCTTTTCTTCTTCTAATGAAGTATTCACGCCATTATAGATTACGAAAGTTTTGTCTTTGTCGTATTTTAAGTTGTCCAATGCAAGTTTTTTTGAAAATTCGGAGATAAAAGTCAGCTTGTCGGCTCTATTAACAAGAGTTTGAAGCTTTTTTAGTCTCTTTGCAGCTTTTCTGTTGTTTTTTTCACCAAGAAAATTCAAATCATGTATTGTAATAAGAAGTTTTGTGCTGTCATCAGGTAAGGTAAGCGGTTCTTGATGAATACAGTGCCAGAGGTCAAACTCATTTTTTACATCTGCAATACTTTTTGCGGTATAATAATTTATTTTTTTTCCAAAAAAACCGACATATTCGGTCGGAACCAGATAATTTAGCTCAAGATTTGTTTCGACTTCGCTTAGCGTCTTTCCAAAGTTTAGAGCAACTTGACCCAATCCGCAGTTAAGATTTGACAATTTATTGAGATCTATGAGAATTCTTTTCATTTTTTTTGCATTCGTCCAAAACTTTTTCAAAAATAACAAAGTTTATTTAACAAATAATTGTTTAG
>CAYNKH010000261.1:0-3354 GCA_964397745.1 uncultured Bacteroidales bacterium
TAGAATACTTATACACAGTGTTTTGACTTCTTTTGTTAATAACTTTGTTGCGGATTTAAGGTTAAGTAATATTTTGCAAAAATAATAGATTATTAAACACAAATGGGTAAATTATTCGTGGTCTCGTTCATTAAATAGTACTTATTATACGAATCGTTATTGTTCGATAAACACTATATGTTCAGAGATTTTATTTTATCGTTTTTATAGCTTATGTTTTAGAGGTAAATCTTCGGTTTGTCGCTTATTAATAAATTATTTACTGAAACAAAGTTTATACAAATGTTCAGATGTCTGGCTTAACGATTTGTTGTGAGTATTTATGTGAAGGAATTGTAAACGCGACAGCTTAATCCTAATATTTGCACTTCCTTATTTTTTTTGGCATAGTAATTTGAGTCAAGCATTTATGCTGGTGGTTTTTTAATATTGTTAGGGAAAATTATCGGTTTACGTATAATTTTGATATTTAATACACAATAGGTAAGTACTATTATTCAGATTTATTCGTAAATTTGCACTAAAATGTTTATTTAAAAATATCACACTATGAGAAAAATACTACTTTTAGGCGTTCTGTTCGGATTATTAAGTTCTGTAATTTTTGCACAGTCTTTTGAAGTTTACAACAGTGATTCGGAGTTAATGAATGGACAAAGTATTACCCTTAATACTATTGTTAATGGAGATGCGACTGTTTATTATTGGACTATAAAAAATGTTTCGTCAGTGCAAAAAACTTTAAAACTTAGTTTAGAATTGCAAACAGCACAAATTGATGGCTCACTTCATTCAATGTGCCATCCTTTAACTGAGACTTCTTATCCTGGCTGTGGTTCAGATTGGAGTTCTTCGACACCAAATATCATTTTAAATGCGGGTGAAGTTTCAGGTGACGGAGACTGCTCTTTTACGCAAGGTCCAAACGCTGGGGTAACAACTATCTTGTATAAGGTTTATGATGTTAATAATGAATCAGATTTTGTTACATTTACAATTACATATACATCACTTACTGCAATTGACCTTAATAAAATTGCAGATTTAATCGTTGCCCCTAATCCTGCTTCTAATAGATTTTCTTTAAGTAGTGATTTTGGTGCTGGAGCAAGTGTAGAAATTTATAATGTACTTGGTAAACTTGTTAAAAAAGTTAATTTTTCTAATTCAGAAAAAATAGATATTGATTGCAGCACTTGGGAAAATGGATATTATTTTTGTCGCTTGTTTGATGGCGGTAAAATTAAAAAGACCGTGAAACTGATTGTTACACATTAAATATAAAGTAAAGTTTTCATAATTTTTATTATCTTTAATCCCGTTAATTTTATTTTATCGGGATTTTTTTATGGCTACACACAATACACTTGGAGACAAAGGAGAAGAGTTAGCTTTCGCCTATTTGGTAGAAAACAAATATCGCATACTTGAGCGTAAGTGGAGGTATAAACATAAGGAGATTGATATAATTGCCTTCCACGAAGGAGTTATTATATTTGTAGAAGTAAAAACCAGAACTTCAGATTATTGGGGAAATCCAGAAGAGGCTGTAAATAAGAAAAAGCAGAGGTTTTTAATTGAGGCAGCAGAAAAATATATATTGGAAAAAGATTATGATATGGAGTCTCGTTTTGATATTATTTCTATTATTATCGATGAACATGATACTCAAATAGAACATATCGAAGAGGCTTTTTATCCGTAAATATATATTCAAAACTTCTGCTCTTTCGTAGTCGTTACTTTCGTAATTTTATAAACTCAGAACTCCTCATCTATTCGCAAATCAGTAATCGCCAGATTTAAAGATTAGGCTTAAATTTGCGGTATAGTTTTGACTTTACATTACCAACAACAGTAAATTAATCTTATTCCTGCTAATGAATTCGAGGTAATGTAAACGTAAGTAAATAAACAAGCAGACAAAAATCAAATAATTTATTAATTCTAAAATTATTTATTACAGTTGGCTTCAGACAACTATGAAAACTTTTCCTTTTTCCACTTGCTTTAGCATCATTTTTTAGAATTGGTAAAGTCATTTGTATAATAAAAACTTTTTTATGCAAAAATTAAGGAATTAATGACAATTGTATTTTAAGAACAATGAGGGGAAACTGCTTGGGTTATTGATTTGGGGGCAGTAGTCCTGATACTCAAATCTGCCCCATAGAGATTGAAGGCTTTTAGAAAAAAAGAGCCTTACGGCTCTCATTTTATTTTGCTAATGGATTAGGGTCATTATATAAGATGTTTGGCCAATCTGCGTAGCCAGTCGATTTTTTCCATTGGTCTAGAAATATCCCTGTCCAATCAGCAACAGCGGGAGAGCTATTTGCTCCATCACCATTTGTGTCACCAAGTAATTCATCATCTTTAAATGAAGTGTAATAAACACCTGTGCCATTATAATTGCTTAGGGCGGATTCGCCTGATAGTAAGTTTAGAGTTGAACCTTCAACAAATTTTAAAACCACCTTATCTCCTAATGTTAGTTTTTTATTAATGCCTACATTCATGTTATCAGAGCATATTACAAACGCAACCTCATCTTCTGTCCATTCTGTGTTTTTATCGATATTTCCTGTTACAAATATTCCGTTGTATTTATTGCTAATTTCGTTATGACTGAAAGAGTTTGAGTTGTTTATGTTAATTTCGGCAGCAATTGTTAGCGGTAAAGTGTTATTGTAAAAAGTGTTATTTGTGATTACTGTTGAGTTGTTTGCACTACTTGCATTTAATACACCAATATAGAAAGCTCCATCCTTTCCGCCAGTATTAAACGCAAAAATACAATTATCAATTTTAGCTTGTGTGCCAGCTGATAAATTAAGTGTGGAAGCTGCCGAAGCACCACCATAACCACCATATAAAAATTTGCAATTTACAAACTCCGAACCAGTAGAACCGTTAAGGTCGATATTTGTCCAGTCGCCAGCAGCAGGAATTGTGTTTCCGCCGTCTCCATTTGTGTCGCCTCCATTGTTATCATCTTTGTACGAAGTAAAAATGATAGGTGAGGTACTTGTTCCATTTGCTATAATTTTTCCATTACCAAGTATTGTTGTTTCGATATTGTTGGTTTTAAACTTGATGACTGTCCCAGCTTCAATTGTGAGTGTAGCACCATCAACTGCAAAGTCTGACTTGTTTATCACATATACATTACTGGATGTCCAAGTTGCTGAAGAAGTTATGTCTGTGGTAACTTCGATTATGTTCTCTGTAATGGGAGGATCAACTGGATCGCATGATTGAAACATATACCCCAAAAAACTTACACCTATTAATATATAAAATAATTTTTTCATAATGTTATTTATCCTTTTTCCCGGTTCAATCCAGCTAAAA
>CAYNKH010000262.1:0-3350 GCA_964397745.1 uncultured Bacteroidales bacterium
TTTAGAGGGGGGTCAATATTACCAGAATGGGGGGTCAGTATTACCAGAATATCCAACACTTGCTTTAGCATCATTTTTTAAAGTTGTCAAATTTTACTATCTAATATTAATTTGATCCAAACCTAAATTAGAGTGTGTTTTGATAAAAATCTAAGCGGAAGTTATAATTTTAAAAGCATATAAATGTGGCTAAAGCCACTTGATTTTCTCCTTTTTTGCAGATTGATAAATTTGACTGTAAGAACCTGAGTTCGATATAATTTCTGAGTTCTAAAATTAAGACCAGATAGCTCTCTTTAACTCCCCAATCCAAAGTATCGAAGATGTGGCTCCTATTATAATTAGCCAGTGTGTAATTGAGATGGGTACGGTACGGAAAGCTTCTCCTCCAAACTGAACAATTAAAACTTGTCCTATTAGAATGCTAAGCATTACTGCGATAAATCCCCAACTTTTATTTAATTGATAAAAAGCAGATCTTTTGGACATAAAAGCTTTTACATTAAACATATTCCAGAATTGCATCATTACGAAAACGGTAAAAAATATTGAAAGATTATAATTGTTTATATCTCCATTGTTGTCACGGAAAACATATAGTAATACAAACAAAATTGCAACGAACGAAAACCCTGTAAACAAGATGTTCGCACGCATTTTTTTAGAGATAATGAAGTCGCTGTTTTTTCGTGGTTTTACTTTCATTACATTTTTATTTGGAGGCAAGGATGCTAATGCACCAGCAGCAAAAGTATCCATAATTAAATTAACCCATAGCATTTGTGTTACGGTTAAAGGCAACTCATGGCCAAAAATTGAGCCTACAAATACAATTATCATAGCGGTTACATTTATTGTAAGCTGAAAAACGATAAATCTTTGTATATTCTGATATAAGGATCTACCCCACATAATTGCAGTTCCGATACTACTAAAAGAGTCGTCAATAATGGTAATGTCGCTAGCTTCTTTGGCTACAGATGTCCCTGAGCCCATAGATAAACCTACATCGGCGAAGTTTAATGCTGGAGCATCGTTGGTGCCATCGCCTGTTACAGCAACAATTTCACCCGATTTTTGTAAAAGTTGAACAAATCTTTGCTTGTCCATTGGTCGTGCACGGCATAATATTTTTATTGCTTTTGCTTCTTGTATTATCTCATCATCCGACATTTTTTCAAATTCGATGCCGCTAATAATTGCTGATTTTGGTGTGTGTGTGTCAATAATACCTATCTGCCTGCCTACTTCCGCTGCAGTGCCGTAAGTGTCGCCTGTAATTATTTTTAATGATATTCCTGCATTTAGACAAGTAGCAACTGCCTCTTTAGCATCTTCTCGTATTGGGTCAGATATTGCAACAACTCCGGCATAAGTTAAATTGTAATTAGATAATTTACCATTGGTAATTCGCGGATTATCATCTTCAATAATTTCCCATGCAAAACCTAAAGTTCGCATAGCTTGAGACTGATATTTGGATAACAAAGATTTAATCTCAGCTTGTGCCATCTCTTTAGAGGCTAATCCACTTTTTAATAAAACATTATCACAAAAATCTAACACAATTTCTGGAGCTCCTTTTACATATAGAATTTTTTTATTAAGAATAGGGTTCCAAACTAAAGATGCCATATATTTATGCTCAGTCGAAAAACTAATCTGATCAATTATTTGCAAGTTTTTTCGTATGTCAAAATAATTTATGTCGTAATTGTTTAACCAAAGTAAAAGTGCAGCTTCGGTAGGATTACCTATGGTTTTAGGCTTTTTAGATTCACTAAAATCAATGTGGGCTGTGGAGTTTATCGCAATGCTTTCTATTATCATCCTGCTTAATTCATCCTTGTCGAGTTTTTGTTTGTCAAGTCCAAAAAAAGAAGTTTCTGCTATTTGCATTTGATTTTGGGTAAGTGTGCCTGTTTTATCCGTGCATATTACTGTTGTTGCTCCCAAGGTTTCTGTCGCATGCATTTTACGTACAAGATTATTAGATTTTAACATCCGCCTCATGTTTAATGCAAGACTGAGAGTAACGCTCATAGGTAAGCCCTCGGGTACTGTTACAACAATTAGTGTTACTGCCACCATAAAGTATTTCAAAATTATTGTTGCAGAATCTATGTCAGGCCATGAACTTATCTCTACTGGATTTATTTTAAATATAAAGCCTGCTAGAATAAAAATTGCAAAGAATATAAGCCCACTTAATATCCATTGTATCCACGAAAGTTTTAATATCGCATTTGGGATTTTTATTTTTTGTGATGTTATGATTTTTAGACCGTCAGATAGCATCGGTACCCATACTTTCCCGATTAGGAGCATAACAGACATAAGTAATGTCGCTGTTAAATATAACTGGGTATTTGTAAAAATTAGCGTGCCTGTGATAATATCTTTTATAAATAAACTAAGAAAGGTTAATATCGCAAATGACAAACCAATAATACCTATAAGTTTAGCTAATCCATCTAATTGTTTGTTTAAGGGAGTTTTTTCTTCGCTTTTTTCAAGTGATTTGCGTGCAACTCGCCCATATTCGGTGTTGTCTCCAATCTGTTCGACTTCGTATATAGCGTTACCTTCTAATAGTTTTGTGCCTTTAAGTAAAATATTACTCGGATATGTGGCTTCTTTATTAAAATGTTTTTTGTCGGTAGTCTTTGCTATCGTTGGCTCACCTGTTAAAGTGGATTCATCGACTTGAACAGAAATAGCCTCCAACAGTAACCCGTCAGCAGGAATTTCGTCTCCAGTATCTAAAACTACAATATCTCCAACAACGACATCTTTTTTAGGAATCTCTGTTACATTGCCATCTCTAATTACTTTAGTGGGAGTGGAGTCATTAATAAGATTTAAAACATCAAATTTTTTATCGGCATCGTACTCAAACCAAAAAGCCAGACCAGTAGCAAGAATTATTGCTGCAAATATTCCTATAGTTTCTGTAAACTCATTGTGAACAAATCCTATTCCTAACGAAAGTAATGCAGCGATTAATAGTATCTTTATTATTGGATCATTGAATTTTTCAATAAATAATTTCCAGATAGGAGTTTTTGATGGTGGGCTTATTATGTTCGCTCCATGTTTTTTGCGGCTTCGCTCAACAGACTGAGCATCAAGACCTTTATATTGTTTTCTCGTATTCATTTAATACTATAATTTATTGACTGAACGTTTGGTCAAAGATACGGTAAATAATTATTTGATGCAAGTTTTTTTTATTATTG
Source organism: uncultured Bacteroidales bacterium (assembly GCA_964397745.1). GTDB lineage: Bacteria > Bacteroidota > Bacteroidia > Bacteroidales > ML635J-15 > Bact-19. The sequence goes on from CAYNKH010000262.1 coordinate 3,240, forward strand.
TCACTAAAAATCTAACATTAACTTATACATACAATTGAGAGATTTCTCCCTCTGGTCGAAATGACAGGCAGTTATGCTTTGACGTAGTGGCTTGGTGGCGGCTTTGCCGCC
>CAYNKH010000263.1:0-3333 GCA_964397745.1 uncultured Bacteroidales bacterium
ATTTTTGTTTAAAATAGAATTATAAATTAAAAAATAAAGAAAGCTATGTCAAACGCAGTAAAAAGAACTTCCCAAGATTATATTGATCTTGAAGCAAAGTATGGAGCACACAATTATCTTCCGCTACCAGTTGTATTAGAAAAAGGCAAAGGTCCTTTAGTATGGGATGTTGAAGGAAAACAATATTTTGATTTTTTAAGTGCATATTCTGCTGTTAATCAAGGTCATTGTCATCCAAAGATTATCAAAGCATTAACAGATCAGGCTCAAACACTAACACTTACCTCAAGAGCATTTTACAACTCAACTTTAGGAGATTACGAAAAATACATTACTGAGTATTTTGGTTACGATAAAGTCTTACCAATGAATACTGGTGCCGAAGCTGTTGAAACAGCACTTAAACTTAGCCGTAGATGGGGATATGACGTAAAAGGAATTGCAGAAGACAAAGCAAAAATACTATGCTGTTCAGGTAATTTCCATGGACGTACAATTACTATCGTTTCTATGTCAACAGATCCAGATTCAAGATCTAGATTTGGTCCTTACACTCCTGGTTTCGAGGTTGTAGAATATAATAATCTTTCTGCTCTCGAAAAAGCATTAGAAGATCCTAACGTATCAGGTTTTCTTGTTGAGCCTATTCAAGGTGAAGCTGGTGTTTTTGTTCCCGATGATGGATATTTGAAAAAAGCTTATGAGCTTTGTAAAGCTAAAAATGTTTTATTTATTGCCGACGAAGTTCAAACAGGTATTGCAAGAACTGGAAAACTCCTTGCTTGTGATCACGAAGGAGTACGTCCTGACGTTCTAATTCTTGGTAAAGCACTTTCAGGAGGTGTTATTCCTGTTTCTGCTGTTCTTGCCGATGACGAAATAATGCTTACTATTAAACCAGGTGAGCATGGTTCTACGTTTGGAGGTTTCCCTTTAGCAGGAAAAGTTGCTGTTGCAGCTCTTGAAGTTGTTAAAGATGAAAAGCTTGCCGAAAGAGCAGAGTTCTTAGGCAAAATTTTCCGTGAGGAAATGAGAAGTATCAAATCGGATATGATCCAATTAGTTAGAGGTAGAGGCTTATTAAACGCTGTAGTAATAAACAACAAACCAGGTAAAACTGCTTTGGATGTTTGCGTAAAAATGAAAGAATTAGGCGTTTTAGCAAAACCAACTCATGGTAATATTATTAGATTTGCTCCTCCGATTGTTATATCCGAAGAGCAACTTCGCGAAGCTATCGAATTGATAAAAAAAGCTTTTAAAGAGTTCGAATAAAATAATTTTTCTCAAAAACTGCCGTTATTGTCTTATCAAGATAAAAATGCGGCAGTTTTTTTTATTAATTTAATTAGATTGGTTTTACCGATGCGAAACCTTGCAATTGGAGATATTCACGGGTGTTACTACACTTTTAGAAAACTATTGGATAAAATAAACTTATCTAAAGATGATAACCTCTACTTGCTTGGCGATATGGTAAACAGAGGAACAAATAGTAGCAATGTATTAGATTTAATAATTGATTTGCAAAATAAAAATTATAATATTTTGCCTATACGTGGAAATCATGAACAATTAATATTAAACCTTCTCAACGAAAGTCCTCACATAAAACACAAATACCTTAGATTTTACAAATCCACTGACTTATTTAATGCAAAAGACACATTAAAAAAACGCTATTTTAAGCTGCTAAATGATATGCCTTTTTATTTAATGAATGACAACTCCATTTTTGTTCATGCAGCATTAGACCTCAGTCGTAAAGATATTTTTGCAAATACAGATTTTATGCTATATTCAAGATATCAGCGTGGCAGCATTAAGAATCTAAATGGCAAAAGACTTTTTCATGGACATGTGGCAACAAATATTAAAATTATAAGGAATAATGTAGCACAAAAAGAGGCAATAATTGGAATCGACAACGGGTGTATTTATGCTCAAAAAAGAAAAGGTTTTGGCAGACTAATTTGCATAAACACTGATAATCTGGAGATTATATCGGTTAAAAATATTGAATAAATGGATGGTAGTAGAAAAATACGCGAACAAATAAAACAAGGAGAAGGTCTTCATCTTGATTTTAAACATAGTATAAGCGATTCTAAAAAGATTGCCCGTTCACTATGTGCATTTGCAAATACAGAAGGCGGGACTTTACTTATAGGAGTACGGGATAATGGAAGTATCGTAGGTGTTAAATCAGACGAGGAATATTATATGATTGAAACTGCATCGCTTGTATTTTGCAAACCAAATGTTGAATTTACCCATAAAACATGGAATATAGAAGGAAAAAACATTTTAGAAATAAATGTTACAACAGGCACTAACAAACCTTATCGTGCTCCAGATTATCGAGATGTTTACAGAGCATTTATAAGAGTAAACGATGAGAATTTTGTTGCTAGTAAAATCATTGTCGATGTATGGAAACGAAAACAAAAAGGATTTAAAGGCGTTAAACTTATTTATGATGATGTGGTTGAAACCCTATTTAACGAAATAACAGAAAACGGAGGTATTACCAAATCACAACTTACCAGAATTACTGGAATTAAAAGTCAAAAAGCCAACAATCTTTTAACAAATCTTATGCTAATGGAAATTATAGATGCAGAAATAAGCGAAAGCATTACCAAATTTATTTTCCACGAAAACTACCTTAAAGACCTTGAACAATGAAATACACCTACGAATATCCCCGAGCATTAAATACAGTTGACATCATAATAATGGCTGCCAACAGTAAGATTTTATTAATAAAGAGACTTAATGAGCCTTTTAAAAATATGTGGGCTTTACCTGGTGGTTTTATCGAAATGGACGAAAAACTTATAGCCTCAGCAAAAAGAGAATTAGAAGAGGAAACTTATCTAAAAGACATTGAATTAAAGCAATTTAGAACATACGGCGACCCTGGACGTGATCCACGAGGCAGAAATATTAGTGTTGTGTTTTATGGTACTTGCTCCTCCCCTTCTGACGCAAGAGCTGGAGATGACGCTTGCGAAACTCAATGGTTTAATATTAATACTCTGCCAAAAATGGCTTTTGACCATAAAAAAATAGTTAAAGATTTTTTATGTACAATCAAGCTTCGTTAACTTTAACAGTTTGTTATTGTATTGTACTTGGTTTTAAAGTTGGTAAAAAAATAATACAAACAGGATTTATGTTTTTTAATCCTGATTTTATTTTTTATATTTGTCAGTAAATATAAGAGTTTGGTGTTGCACACTTCAAAAATACTGGTTACTTAACAATTTTTAAATATGCGGCTTCTATTCCACAGATAATTATGGATAAATGAGTTTATGAAAATATTTG
>CAYNKH010000264.1:0-3302 GCA_964397745.1 uncultured Bacteroidales bacterium
AGTGTAGATATTTTGGTAATACTGACCGAGGATATAAACATTTTTTTCAATATCGGTTGGTTTGTCTCTCATATTGGCATCTCCATGGTTTAAAACTTGATGTTGAAGGAGCAATACAGTATGCTCTGCATTTACGACAATTCAAGATATAATTTTTCACTTTTCACAAAGGGATTATCAAACAAAAAAACACCAAATAATACATTAAATCTATTTTGGGAACACGATTTTTACAGATGCACTTTTTGGAATTATCATAAATTTTAAACTTAAATTTTTGAAAATTTATTAACTTCGCAGCGATTATGTGCAAAGACTTCATTATAATAGCTGGTCCATGTAGTGTTGAGTCAGAGGCTCAAGTTATAACAACTGCACGAGAACTAAAAGAAGCGATATCTCCTGATTATTTTAGAGCAGGAATATGGAAACCTCGTACACGTCCTGGAAGTTTTGAAGGAGTTGGCGAAAAAGGTCTTGAATGGTTGCAGTTTGTGCAACGTGAAATAGGAATTAATGCTATTACCGAAGCTGGTTGTGCAAATCATGTCGAAAAGCTAAGCAAGTACGATATAAATTCCTTTTGGATTGGTGCTCGCACAGTTGCAAATCCATTTTCGGTTCAGGAAATTGCAAAAGCAATAAAAAACACTGATGTAAATGTATTTGTAAAAAACCCCATACATCCCGATATTGAACTATGGATTGGTGCAATAGAGCGCTTTTTAAATGCTGGTATTAAAAATGTTTATGCAATTCACAGAGGGTTTTATCCTTACGAAAAGACGCATCTTCGAAATATTCCACGATGGGAAATACCAATAGAGCTTGCAAGGAGATTTCCAGAAATAAAAATCATTTGTGACCCAAGTCATATTGCGGGGGATACAAAATATATTGCTGAAATTTCGCAACGTGCAATAGACCTTAATATGTGTGGCTTGATGATAGAATCACACTATAGTCCTAAAATGGCTCTCAGCGATAAAAAACAGCAACTTACACCTGACCGACTAAAAGCATTACTTAGTTCGTTAAATTTTAGAACTACTAAAATAAACGATGATACTTACAAAATAAAACTTGCAGACTTACGTGAGAAAATTGATGTGATTGATTATCAGTTAATTGATATGTTAGAACACAGATTTAAGTTGGTAGATGAAATTGGAGATTTAAAAAAAACACACAATGTAACCATCCTACAACTTGATCGTTGGAAAAGCATTGTTGAATCTCGCTTAGATTACGCAAACACAGATAATATTTCAAGAGATTTTTTGCTCAAAATACTCCAGATGATACACAAGGAATCTATTCAAAGGCAAAATGATATTTTTGGTTATTGATAGGTTAGTGTTTCGATTTATACATTGTAACAAAACAAAAGCCTTCCCCCACCCTGTGTTCATAAAGGGAGGTCTGCCCACTTGTGCAATAGAAACGTTGGCTTTCCCCTTTTAGAGGGGTTAGGGGTAGCCTCGGCAAAAAATTAACAGATAACAGCAATAAAAAAACCTCAGATTCCTTGGTTCATAAACAATTTTTTATGATATGTTTATTTTTTACTCTATCTAAGAAACAATTTTTAGCATTAATACATCGTTATCACGATAATTTTGCATTTTTGTAAAATAATTCAAAGAAATGATTACAAAGCGAGAGACTAAAATATTATTATTAACGTTTTTGCCAATTTTGTTTTTTGCTTGTGCAAAGCAAGTGGCGGTTAGTGGTGGTCCAAAAGATACAACTCCGCCAATTATGTTAGAAGCAACTCCGCCAAATGGTTCTGTAAATTTCGCCTCAAAATCTATTTATGTCAAATTTGACGAATATGTAAAACTCAATAATCTAAATCAAAAACTAATAGTATCTCCTCCAATTGAAAAAAATCCAGAAGTAACACTAAAAGGAAAAGGCATTCAGATTAAATTAAATCCAGAGCAATTAAAACCAAACACAACTTATTGTCTAAATTTTAATGATGCAATTGCTGATAATAATGAAAATAATGTTCTGCACAGTTTTATTTATGCATTTTCAACTGGTCCGGCAATTGATTCGCTTAGTTTTTCTGGAATTGTAATTGATGCTTTTACAAAAACACCAGTAGATGACGCATGGGTAATTCTACACGATGTTTTTGCCGATTCTGCTATAAAAACTTATAATCCAGCTTACCTAACAAAAGTTGATAAAGAGGGTAAATTTCTTATCCCTTTTGTAAGAGAGAATTCATATCGAATTTATGCTCTTAGAGACAATAATTATAATTATATGTATGATATTCCAGAAGAGGGAATTGCATTTATTGACAGTGTCTTTCAGCCCAAAGTTGAAGCCGTTGAACTAACGGATACAGTTGGGAACACAAAAAGCATATTAAAAAATCATCCGTCAGATATTGAACTAATCTTATTTACCGAAAACAAACAGGCTCAATTTATAAAATCGTCCAAACGTTTAAAACCTGATTATTGTGAGTTTGTTTTTAATTCGACACAATATGAAGATTTTGAAGTAAATGTCTTTGAAGACGATAATGCAATTATTTATTCAACAGAGCATCCAGATACGGTAAAGATTTGGCTTAGAAACGAAGGCCTCATTGCCTCTGACAAGATTGAAGTATTAGTTAATTATCGTGATCCTGTTTATCCAGATACCTTAAGGTTAGATACCCTAATTTTTGAGAAATCAGAAACATCTAAACTTGATAGTTTAATTACAATTTCTGTTAGTAAGATTAAAGAGCCACATAAGAGTTTACGATTAACTATGAACATACCTGTAGATAGCATAAATCCTAAAAAGATGCAACTGCATCTGTCAGCAGACTCAACATTTACTGCCGAAAAGTTTACAATTATTAAAGATAATCTCAATCCTTTAAACCTTATAATACAGGCTAAGTTTTTAGAGAAATTCGATTATAGGATAATTTTGGAAGACGGTTTTGCTATTAATAATAATGGATTGTCAAATTTAAAAGACAGTTTAAAATTTAGCACAAGTTCCTCTATTGAGTATGGTAATCTTCTGTTTAGTTTTGTGGATAAAGGGAAAAACTATATTATTCAAATATTAAAAAGCGATAAAATACTTGCTCAAGAGTATTCATTAAATGGACTTGTCGAGTTTTTATATTTAAAGCCAGGAAGCTACCGTATTAGAGCAATTGAAGATAACAATGGCAATCTACGCTGGGATACTGGTAATTATGATAAAGGAATACAACCCGAACCAGTTTACTATTATCCGGGAGAATATGAAATTAGAGCAAATTGGAATCATGAATT
>CAYNKH010000265.1:0-3284 GCA_964397745.1 uncultured Bacteroidales bacterium
GTAGCGAAGTCTATTATCAAAAATAAATTTTGTAACTGCAAACTTTTCGCATCTAAAAAAGTTTATTAAATTTGACTGATAATATATTGGTGGTTTCTTGCGACAATTTATTAATTATAATATGTAAACTAAATATCCCTTTACTATGAAAAAAACTTTACTAATAATTGTTTCTCTTTTGCTTGTAAATTTCTCTTTTTCTCAAAAAGTAGAGGCTTACAAAATCTATAATGCTAAAGGTAAAGCCCTTTGTGCTGATAAGATGCTTAAAGGTTTAGAGAAATTTGATGTCGTCTTATTCGGAGAGTTTCATAATAATCCTATTTCGCATTGGTTAGAATATGAAGTTGGTTTTTATTTATCAGAAAAGTACGATGTGAGTTTTGGTGCCGAAATGTTTGAGGCTGATAATCAGAAAGACTTGAACAGGTATTTGAAAAATGAAATTAATAAGGAAGCATTTGATACTCTTGTAAGGTTATGGCCGAATTATGAAACTGATTATTCTCAATTGATATTTTTGGCAAAAAGAATAAATGCAGATTTTATTGCTACAAATATCCCGAGACGATATGCAAGTATGGTTCATAAAGGAGGCTTTGAAGCTTTAGATACTTTACCAGAAAACGAAAAAGCGTGGATTGCACCTTTACCAATAGAATACGACCCCGAATTACCCGGTTATAAAAAAATGATGGGCATGATGATGGGGCATAGTTCTCCAAATCTCCCTAAGGCTCAGGCAATTAAAGACGCAACTATGGCTTATTTTATTCTTGAAAATTATAAGCCAGGATCTAAGTTTATTCATTATAACGGTGCATATCATTCAGATAATTATGAAGGAATTGGATGGTATCTTAAGCAAAAAGCACCTGAATTAAAAGTAGTTACAATAAGTACTGTAACTCAAAAAGATGTTAATAAATTATACGATGACAATCTTGGTATTGCAGATTATATTATTGTTGTAGATTCAAATATGACAACAAGTTATTAGCTTGAGTGCGATAGTTGGTACTCTTTCAATAAAAGTTTCTTCGGCAAAAACTCAGCAGAACTGTGAGAGGTGGTTTCTGCACTTTTGTCGAAGGACTTTCTCTGTCAGTTTTTACTGGTAGGGCATTTATTTGATTAGCAGTTGTAATTTTAATCATCAAAAATAGTATTCAAATCTTGCCTACCAACAATAGCCATAATATCAATAGCTTCGTTATTTACTTTGTAATAAATGCTGTCATACCCACATACGCAACGTCTATATCCTAATTTTATATAATCAACAGACTCAAATGAAAATGGATGCTCGGCTATAATATCAAAATACTTAAAAAACGAATCAAAATATTTGTCAGCTTGAGCTTCTACGAATTTTTTCATTCCGTAATTATGAATCCTGATTAAATCTTCTTTTGCAACATTGCTTAATCTATATTTATTCATCTAGTAGAGCCTTAGAACTTAGTAATATTTGTTCTTTACTATCATTTGTAAACCCACTTTTTTCTGCACTTTCTAGTTTAGACTTTAACCAGTCTATTTGACGTTGTTGTTTTCTGGCTTGACGTACTAAATCATTTATTAGTTCGCTTTTACTTGAATACTCTTTACTCTCAACTTGAGATTTTAACCATTTATCATTTGGTTCCGTAAATGAAATACTTTGTCTAGTCATAATTATTAATTTTTGGTGTAAATACACACCAAAATAGCATCACGGGCAAATTGTTTTTGTGTTTTCAATCTAACTAGGTTTTTATAGTGTTAACGGTAATACTTGTACACTAATTCCATATAATAACTCCCTATATGTATGAGATTATAACAAATATATTTACCAATAATCCTTATTTATAATATTTACTGTAAAAATACTAATTGTAAATTGAATAAAAAGCAATTTGTAGTAAAATACAAACTTTTTTCAGCCCACTTTTTTAGATGGGTATCGAATTTTCTAACAAAACCCCTATGGATTATGCAAAATGTTGGGATTTTGTTGTTTATTTTCTTTTCTTTTTGTTCGCAACGTAAATATCATTTGATACTTTCTTTAATGCTTTCATAAAGTCCTTTCCATCTAATGATTTTATCTGTAATTGAACAATTTCTCTCAATTGCTGATATCGTTCAGGCTTTTCAATCTTGTTACGGATTAAAATTGAGTTTAAGTTTTCAAGATTTGATAAAACAACAAGCTCATTAATACTTGCAAAATCTCGGATATTTAATCCTTTTTGAGCTTTGTCTGAATTTGCGTCTTTCCAGTCTTTTGCGGTGCAGTTAAACAGTGCAACATTCAATAAATCTGCTTCTTCAGCATAAACTAACCATTCATTGTTTTTATCGTAGTTTGTAGTTGGAATAATGCAATCTTTTACAGCATCAGTATGGATTTGGTAATTTGTTTTTGTTAGAATCCGTTTTACATTCCACTCAAGATTATATTGGTTGCTTTCGATTTCTTTTAATCGCTGATATTCTTTAATCAGCATAAGTTTAAACATAGGACTAATCCATGAACCAAATTCAAATGCTAAATCTTTGTGAGCATAAGTTCCTCCATATCGACCTGACTTGGAAACTATCCCAATTGCATTGGTTGCATTAATCCATTTTTGAGGAGTCAGATTAAAACTATTAAGTCCAGCTTGTTTTCTAAAGGTGTCGAATTCGACAGGTTTAAAACCTGGATTATTTAACGTCTCCCATAATCCTATGAATTCAACTGTATTACGATTGCGCATCCAGTTTCTAATATGATCAGAGCCTTCTTCTCCTTTAACCATATCTGTCAAACTAATATAATCTTGCTCATCTTGTTTAACAATTGAGATAAGCTTGTCTTTAACCTCGATCTGTGAGCTTTTTGTCATAAATTCTAAATGTTCTCTGTTTACTCAAAAATACAATTCTAATCATATTTTCATTCTGGGCTATCGTCTTTTTCAATGAACGCCAATATTAATACATACACAATAAAACCCCCACAATATTCCCAAAACTCCTTATAAATATGAAATTACAACACCTATATTTGCCGATAATCCTCATTTATATATTTCTTGTAAAAATACAAACTGCAAATTGAAATAAAAAGTAATTGCAATAAAATAATAAAATACTTCTAAATATGTTGTGCTAAACAAGTATTTACACCTCTATAAATCGTATTTTACCCAAAAACGACTTAATCAACTTTACCTGTTTTGGTAGTAAAATACAAACTTTTTTTCAGTCTTTTATTTTTAGATGGATATCATTTTTTTAACATCACCCAAACC
>CAYNKH010000266.1:0-3278 GCA_964397745.1 uncultured Bacteroidales bacterium
CATTCTCAGATTTTTCATAAATTGTATTATTATAAATTAATTTCGTAAATTTGTACTGTTTTTAAGTAAAACACTACTGGGTTAGCAAAGGGTTCTCTGCCGTCAAACAGTTTATGCCCTATGCTGCCCAGTTTTTTCCATAATTCCTCCTTTTATTATATTATTCAGCTACTATTTTCTTAAAATTTTATCGTCAAAAAGAATTTTCTGTCTTTTTTCTCCAAATAAATTCTCAATCTTCGTACAAAACAATATTATAATCTATATTTCAAAAAATGCTTTTTAATGCTCTGTATTGTTTGCAATACCCACAATTTATACGTACCCCCCCCTTCAAACGACAAACAGCATATTAAACTATATAATATGTAGTGCAAGATAAACAATGTTTTTTGTATCTGCAAATAAAAATATAACTTTTTAGTAAAAAAAATGTAGTTTAGTCAGGATTTAATGTGGTTTGGGCGATAGGGATTGATTGTTAACATTTAGCACAAATAGGCATGAACAAGACAAAAAAAAAGAGGTAAACTCTCGCTTACCCCTTTAAAACCACCATTATGAAAAATTTAATTACTTAGTGTTTGTACAGAATGTCCGATAGCTGCGTTATTACTTGTGTTGAAAACAGTTATTTGCAAAAGCAAACGCCTTGATTTTCAACACTTCGAAAGCCTTGCTCTCGAACATTCTAGTTCAAACACTGGATCTATTGACAAACATTACTTAGTTGTTTGTCCATTATTTACAATCAATTACTTAACCTCTTCAAAATCAACATCAGTAACTTCATCATCGCTACCTTCTTTTGATGGATCTTGTTGAGTTTGCTCACCTGCACCGTCAGTTGGATTAGCTCCGCCTTCTGTTTGCTGAGCATTATACATATCTTGAGATGCTGCTTGGAATACAGTATTGAGTTCTTCCATTGAAGCGTCAATTCCTTCTATATTCTCAGCCTTATGTGCTTCTTTTAATTTTTCTAAAGCTTCGTCAATTGGCTTGCGTTTATCGGCAGGTATTTTGTCGCCATATTCTTTAAGCTGTTTTTCCGTTTGGAAAATAACTGAATCTGCCTGATTTAATTTATCAATTTTTTCTTTTGCAATTTTATCAGCCTCTGCATTTTGTTCAGCCTCTTCTTTCATTCTTTTAATTTCGTCCTCTGATAATCCTGAAGAAGCTTCGATGCGGATAGATTGCTGTTTACCAGTTCCTTTATCTTTTGCACTTACTTGTAAAATTCCGTTTGCATCAATATCAAAAGTTACTTCGATTTGTGGCACTTGGCGTGGTGCTGGTGGAATACCGTCTAAATGAAAGCGTCCAATAGTTTTATTATCTTTTGCTAATGATCTTTCACCTTGCAGAACATGAATCTCTACAGAAGGCTGATTATCAACAGCAGTAGTAAAGGTTTCTGATTTTTTTGTTGGTATAGTTGTATTTGATTCAATAAGTTTTGTCATAACGCTACCCATTGTCTCAATACCTAACGAAAGCGGTGTAACATCCAATAATAACACATCTGTTACTTCGCCAGTTAATACGCCACCTTGTATTGCTGCACCTACTGCTACAACCTCGTCAGCATTAACACCTTTTGATGGAGCTTTACCAAAAAACTCATTAACTTTTTCCTGAATTGCAGGAATACGAGTTGAACCACCTACTAATAGTATTTCATCAATATCAGAAACAGAATAACCTGAATCTTTAAGGGCTATTTTACAAGGTTCGATAGTTGCATTTATCAGTTTATCTGACAATTGCTCAAACATAGCTCTCGTTAATGTTTTAACTAAGTGTTTTGGAATGCCATCAACTGGCATAATATAAGGAAGGTTTATTTCTGTACTTGTAGAGCTTGAAAGTTCAACTTTAGCTTTTTCGGCAGCTTCTTTTAGTCTTTGTAGTGCCATTGGGTCTTTGCGAAGATCTATATTTTCATCTTTCTTAAATTCTTCTGCAAGCCAATCTATAATTACTTGGTCAAAGTCATCGCCACCAAGGTGAGTATCACCATTAGTTGATTTTACTTCAAAAACGCCTTCGCCTAATTCGAGGATTGAAATATCAAATGTTCCTCCACCAAGATCAAATACAGCAACTTTCATGTCTTTGTTCTTTTTATCAAGACCATAAGCAAGAGCAGCGGCAGTTGGCTCGTTAATAATTCTTTTTACAGTTAAACCAGCAATTTCTCCAGCTTCTTTTGTTGCCTGACGCTGTGAGTCGTCAAAGTACGCAGGAACAGTAATAACCGCCTCCGTAACTTCGTGACCAAGGTAATCCTCAGCAGTTTTTTTCATCTTTTGAAGAATCATGGCAGAAATTTCCTGTGGAGTATATTTTCTATCACCAATTTCTACTCTTGGTGTGTTATTATCTCCTTTAACTACTTTGTAAGAAACTCGATTAACATCCATTTTTAAGCTATCGAACTTCTCCCCCATAAATCTTTTAATAGAAAAAACTGTATTTCCAGGATTGGTAATTGCTTGACGTTTTGCAGGCTCTCCAACTTTACGCTCGCCATCTTTCAAAAACCCGACTATTGAAGGAGTTGTACGATTACCTTCGCTGTTCGGAATTACAACAGGTTCGTTACCTTCCATTACGGCAACACATGAATTCGTTGTTCCTAAGTCTATTCCAATAATTTTACTCATTTTATACGTTTTATTTTGTTTATAATTTCAAATTGTTTTATTATTTCACTCTATCCTTTTCAATTGTTATGCCATAGCAAAATCTACCGTTTTTACTGCTTATTTGACATAATCACTTTTGAAATTGATATAGTATTGTCATGTTTGAGTGACAAAATGTCGGCATTACTGAATTGTTCTTTATAAATAATGATTGTAATAAATATATAAAAGACAGAGTTATGTTAAAAAAATAAAAGACATATCGTAGTCTAACAGACTATGAGGTTAGAACTGTAACATTTGCAAAATGTTTTTTTGTTTGTAGGCCACTTTGTTAAAGTTTGAGTTCCTATCGGTAGTAAAAACATAAACATTAATAAAAAACAATTAAGTCTAATGTGTTTGCCCGTAGGGAATACACTAATAAACAAAAAAATAATAGGTTTGCTTTGCTAATGTTACTATCGATAAGTAAACCAAAAGTTCCGTGAAAATGAGATATGTCAAGTTTTACACAAGTTTTTAAATAGTTTGTGGACAACAGTAATTAAGATCTTTTCATAATTAGATGCTACTTACAAATTTTTTGATTATTTTTGATTCAACATATTAATAATCTAAAAC
>CAYNKH010000267.1:0-3272 GCA_964397745.1 uncultured Bacteroidales bacterium
TATTCCGCTGCAATTGATACAGAACCTTAGCCGTTTATTAACCGTTAAGTAACGGATAAATTTCCGATGCAGTTTTCTTGTCCGCAGAAAATTCACTCCGACTACGGAATACCGATTACCGATTACCATATTTTGAAACAATGTGTTTTTTTCGATTTGCAAAGTTATTCCGCTGCAATTGATACAGAACCTTAGCCGTTTATTAACCGTTAAGTAACGGCTAAATTTTGTTATCCTGTTATCTTGTTATCCTGTGATTTAGTGGCTTATTTAGTAGCAAATTCTCCGACTACAGAATACCGATTACCGATTACCACATTTTTGAAATAATGTGTTTTTTTCGATTTGCAAAGTTATTCCGTTGCAATTGATACAGAACCTTAGCCGTTTATTAACCGTTAAGTAACGGCTAAATAATAAACCTCCATTTATAAATTTATTATAAAAGATATTTTTGCTATAAGGTTTGTAATTAAATGCGTATGTGCTAAATTTGTTCATTAATTTGTTTTTTAAACACTTAAATTTGTATTACTATTTTTGTTATTTTTGTTTTATGAAATGTCCAGTTTGTCAAAACGAAGTTATTGGTAGAAAAGATAAAGTTTTTTGCTCTATACAATGTAAAAACGATTATCACGTAACTTTGCGAGCGGCTACTAAACAAACTGCATTTCCTTTGGATAAAGTTTTGCATCGAAATAGGTCAATTTTACTTGAAATAGTAGGGCCTAAAGCTGTGAAGAAAATGGTGTTGCGTTCCGATTTAGTTAAAAAGAAATTTCAATTTAAATTTGTGACACATTATAATATCAATAGTAAAGGAAAAATATATAATCATGTTTATGATTTTGCATGGATGGAATTTTCAGATGATGAGATTTTGATTATTAGACAGAAAAAACAATTTATGCCAAAAGGTTAGCATAGAATTATCTTGTCATTATTAATTGACACCTGAACTTCTCATCTCTCAATCATCTAAATTTAAGATTTAATCAAATTTACGGCAAACTCAATAACATTATCAATTCCTGTTTCTGCAGCATCATCAGAAAGAATAACTGTGTGATTTGGTGGTACTCCATCTTCATAATTTTTACCATTAACTGCTATTGTTTTGGTAATGGAAAAACGATATGTCCAGCCATTTGGTAACTGCCCACCGTTTGGTAATCCTAATCCTCCGCCAGTGGTGTCTCCAACGAGAATAACATCATCAAAAGCATAAGTGCAAACTGAGAAAAAAGAAGACGCACTATATGAGCCACGATCTGTTAAAACAATTATTTTTTTATCGTAAATATCTCTTTCGGTTTTGTTAGAGTAGGCAGACTCAAGTAATGTGAAATTGCTAGCATTGGGGCCATTTTTTATTTGAGTTTCGTACAAAAGTCTTTCGTCATTACAAAAAAGGCTTAATAATTTTTGAACATTATCAACATATCCACCACCATTTTGGCGAATGTCAAGAATTAATCCTTGAGTGTTTTTATATCTTTCAAGTATAAAGTCCAGTTCGTAATCTGTAATTAAAGAATTGGCAAAAGATGAGTATCTGATATATCCGATATCTCCATTTTTAATAAAATTGTGAACAAAAGAGCCAGTTGTGTAATAATCTGTCCCAAGATAGCTTTCTTTGATAATGCGTGTGTTAATATTAACAGGTCCAAGTAATGTTATGTCGTAACGAGATAAGTTGAAAGGAGAAAATAAATTAACATGTCCGTCTCGAAGCTCATTTAGCATGTTGCCCAGAACTCTGAAAAGACTGTCATTAGTCATTTCACTGTTAATATGTGGAAGATAAACTTCGTAAATGCTATCCCAATTTACATTCTTATACTCAAGAAAAGCGTACTTTTCGTTAACCTCATTCCATAAATAATCGTAATTCTCTATCGGAGTATTATCAATCTCTTTTTCAAAAGCCATTTTCTCACATGATGAAAAATACACTATAAAAGTTAGGACTGCGAGAAATATGTATATTATTTTTTTACTTTTCATTGTTTCGGGTTTTATTAGTTTATTTTAAATACCAAACTGAATAATAATGCGTGTTTCGACATGTCTAATCGGTTAAGTGCGTGTTTTCCCGAAGTGAAAAATTCCCAGTGGTAAGTAAATTTTATCATGTTGCCATTTTTTAATATTCTGGATAGCGACAAGTTGGTATTCATTCCTGAAAATACTTTACTGGTAATTTTATAATCAGGAAGTAAGATAATATTATTTAATGTTAAATTCCCTGGGTTTGTAAAACCTGGTCTGTAAATAAGCGAATATATTGGGATACCAATTTTGAATGATGCAAGATATTGCTTTTCTTTTCGATAATATTTTATCAGCCATAAAAGCTTTTTGTGTTTAGCTTTTAAAGTAAAATCTTTTGTTATCAAGTAATTGATGTTCAAACTACTTATATTATCAAACGCAAAAGCGGCATTGTTAAAAGCACTATTTACTCTAATTGATGTGTAATTATTTAATGACACTCCAGGGTAGTGTTTAAAACCTGTATTGTCATAGTCTTCATAATGTCTGAAATATGCAATTTCAGTATTAACGCTATTTGCAGTCGATAGATATGAGTCATCGTCGGTAAGTTTTATGTATATTCCGTTGTAACTGCTCAAATTAAGCTGAATTAAATTTTTATTAAAGAAATTTGAATATGAAATATCAATTGCAGGAAGTAATCCAGTATAAAATAGGGGAGAGGTACTCATATCTCGTAGGCTACCTGTCGCTAACCCTGCACTAATATCAATAAGATTGCTTCTTGTCTTTTTGGGAACAGTGTCTGTTTGTCCGATAGATGTTAACGGAACTCCGAAATACAATATTAGGATAAATAATATTTTATTTTTCATGTTGTAAATTTATAATACAAAAATAACTAAGAAAACTTGAATTGTGCATTTTATTGCGAAAGTTTTTTCTCTTAACCTGAATTAGATATAATTTTTAAGTTTGGAACGTGTTAGTTGCTTAGGGATTGTCAAACAACGGCGAAGCCCTCACGACCAAAGGAAGTAATAAATTATGCGATGTACTGTACTGTGATGTGCTGTGCTTTAATCGAAGTGGCCTGCCGAAATGTCGAAGTGTTTTAATGTTCTGATGCGATGCACCGTGCGAAGCCGAGGTGTTCTTACTTTAAAATTTTTGAACAGATGCACAGAGAACCGTGAACAGATGAACTGCAAACCGAGAACAGATTTCTCCCCCTTCCTTCGTCGGGGTCGAAATGACTGTTGTTAGAG
>CAYNKH010000268.1:0-3202 GCA_964397745.1 uncultured Bacteroidales bacterium
AATAATTCAATTTATGATAATGTTAGCAAGCGTTGCGTATGGCATTTTGGAGACGGAGAAACTCTCAAAAACTGTGACCCACAAGTTGAGCATTTCTACGCCGAAGCAGGTTGCTTTGACCCATTTCTAATTGTGATGAACAGAGACCTAATGGAATGCAGAGACACTGCTTATCTCGAAGCTTGTATTCCAATTGATAATGCAAGTAAAATTGAAGTCCCAAATATTTTCTCGCCAAACGCAGACGGATATAACGACTTTTTTCAAGTTAAAGCTCAAACACTACGAACATTTAACGGTAAAATAGTTAACCGTTGGGGACGCACAGTTTATGAATGGGAAAACTGGCAAGACTACGAAGCTGGCTGGGACGGCAAACTTAGTGGTGGAACAAAGGCTGCTTCTGGGGTATATTACTATATTATAAAAGCAGTAGGAATGGACAATAAAGAGTATGAAATTCACGGACCAATCCACCTAGTAAAAGATTAAAAATGCTTTTTAACAAATAAAATGACTATTAATTAAATAATAGTCATTTTATTTGTATGTTTATACAACGATATAAACTAAAAAATTGTCTTAAAATCAAACGTTAATGACTGATAATGTTCATTTAATAAAAAGATGTCAAAAGAAATCAAAAAAAGCTTTTGATGAACTGTTTAGAACATACTCATCATTAATATATGGAATTTGTTTAAGATACACAAAAGACCAACATGAGGCACAAGACTTATTACAAGAGTGTTTTATCAGGATCTTAAACAAAATTGATACTTATAATTTTAAAGGTTCTTTTGAAGGATGGATAAAAAGGTTAACTGTTAATCATGCGATAAACTACCTAAAAACAAAACGACACTTTATGTCAGAAGACATATCAAGTTATGAAATAGAAAACCTACAATTAAATACTGATGTAATTTCAGATATGAATGCACAGGATATTGTAAACATGATTAACAAATTACCAGTAGGTTATAAAACAATTTTTAATCTACATGTTGTTGAAGGTTACAAACATACAGAAATTGCAGAAATGCTCGAAATTAGCGATATAACCTCAAGAACTCAATTTAAAAAAGCAAGAGAAGCTTTAATAGAAATGATTATAAATAGTAATAAATGAAAGATTTTAATAAAATAATAAAAGATAAACTCACAAATTATCAAGAAACACCGCCTCAAGGTATAATTGATAATATAAGAAACAAATATCCAAAAAGATCTTTTGTCGAGAATATCAATTACAATAAATATTACATTATTGGTGGAATTGCGACAATTATTGTTGTTGGATTTTTCGTTCTTAACAATCTATCAAATAAAAACAATAATATTAAAATACCTAATGAGAAAAACATCATAGCACAAAACAATAACAGCTCAACTAACACAGAATCCAATCCTAAAGTTGATTCCGAAAATAATAACAAAATTGCTAAAACCGAAATAATAAATAACAATGCTGAAGTCGAACCGAAAAACGAAACTTTGCAAATTGAATATGCCAATTATTTTACTTGCAACGATACCGTAATTTGCGGAACATCATTTGAACTCAATAATATTTCGGAGTTTGAAAATTTAATAATTCCCGAAGAGTTAAAAACATCAAGAGAAGATGCAACAATTATAATCAGCTCTAATAAAACAGGAACACATACCATATATTATTGCAAAGAGAACATCAATAAACTAATAAAAGACAGCTTGATTATCACATTTAATAAAATTAAAATACCAACAATAAAAATACAAAATCACAAATTGTGCTATGGTCAAGAGCTTTTGGTCAACATTTATCAAAACAATAATACAACATCATTTAGCAATAGTAAAGCTGTAAAATTAAACGAAAATCTATACCAAATAAATGAGTTGCAAAGTGGCAACAACAAAATACAGATTTTATTTACTGATGCAAATAACTGCTCATACACATACACAGACGAAATTTACGTAAGTAGTAAACCAGAATATAGCATTAAGATTACACCGGCATTTTGCTCACATAAAAATGGAAGTATCACGATTATTCCAAATAATTTTGATGTGTATTCAACTGAATTAAACAACACATTAAGTTCTACCTCAGGCATTTTTAATAACCTTTCGGCTGGTATATACTTTATAAAAACCGAATACTCGCAGTCTTGCTATGTTTACGACACTCTGCTTGTTAGAGATAGCTTAAATATAAGCCCTTATTTCAGAATTGAAAAAGATTTAGTTGACAATAATAAATACTCGGTACGGAACTATACAAAAATAGATAATTACGGGTACGAGCAAAACCCTGATATTGAATTTATTTGGAAAATAAATGGTAAAAACATTGTCAATAATGATAATCCTGAATTTACCTTTGACAAACAAGGAGAATATGTGATTGAACTAATTGCCAGTATTGATAATAACTGTATTGCTCAATATTCAGAAACCATTCATGTCTCAGGGTCTAATTTCCGTATTCCCAATATATTTACACCTAACGGTGATGGTATTGGCGACTATTTTAAAATTATATCAGAGAATGAATTAAGGAATTTCCGCATCCAAATTATTAATAAACTTGGAGAACTTGTTTTTGAAAGTGCTGACATTAATTGCTACTGGGATGGAAAAATCAATGGAAATGACGATGCCAGCGAAGGTTTATACTACTACATAATAAAGGGAGAGGATATGTTCAACAACAAAATTGAGCAAAAAGGTTCACTACAATTGGTAAGGAATTAATTTGTTCAGGATTGTGTCAGAAAACTGAGGCTGTCTATTAGACAGCCTCTTTTTTTATAATCTGAATTTTCGTAGTCGTTACTTTTAAAATTTCATAAGTTCAGAACTTCTCATCTATTCGCGAATCAGCAATCCCCAGATTTGAAGATTAACCTTAAATTTGTTGTCAGATAAAATATAGTAGGATATTGACTTTACATTGCCGCCAAAAAAATCAAATCCTATTCTTGCCAGTAAATTGAAGGCAATGTAAACGTTAGAAAATAAATAAAAACATAAGAATTGCAAATAATACCAAAACACCCGATAAAGTCTTTATAAGGCACAAAACAAATTGTACCATTTCTCAATTTAAGAAAAATCGTTAAATCTATTGCAGTACAACGATTACATACATAAACGAAAAAATCGCACAAAAAAACAAACTGTACCAAAGCTTTAATTTTGCTTTAATTAA
>CAYNKH010000269.1:0-3163 GCA_964397745.1 uncultured Bacteroidales bacterium
GATTACAGGGGGCAAGAAAGGATTATAAATTATATAAATTATAAAATTATATTTTTAACCCTACATCATATACTATTCGCAAATCTAAAAATAAAAATCGTTTAAAACTAAATAAAGTTTTTTTCTATATGTGCTTTTTACTCTATTTTTTACTGTTTACTATGTGGTGTGTATTTATTTTATTGCGTATATTTGTATTCTATTAATCATAAAACTCAAACAACATGAAACTTAACTACTATTTTAAGTTGATTATAAAGAAAATTGTTCTTTTAGCTGTTATAATTACATTTTCTTCGACTTTTGCACTTGGGCAAAGTATTTCGCCTGAATATCAAACTTTTAGTATTTTAGAACCTAGTGATATTCAATACTCAATTAACTGGGAAATGGAAACTGAAATTACTGCGGTTTACTATTATTATTGGGATGAATTTGACACTTATCAGCATGTTCTATTGAATCAGGGAACAGATTATACTATTTCTGGGGATAACCTAAGTATTCTTCAAACTTGGATTGAAACCGTACCTCCCCAACCAGGATCTGATATACGTTTTGAAGCTCAGTTTGGAAGCGGATATCTTGCTCAGTTTAATATAGACGTTATTTACACCTACTTTCCCTTTATTATTGAGGATGCTAAAGTATTTGATTTAAGTAATAGAAATGATGTGTTTGTTACAGTCGCTTGGGCACAAAGCGAGGGGATTACTTCTGTTTCTGTAGATGGTACACCGATACTTGCTTCAAATTATAATATATACGGTGATTGGTTGTTTCTTACCGAGGATTATCTCAATACGGCCTTACTTGCATCGGGAAACTCAATTAATGTAAGTGTAAGTTTTGATGAAGGCACTACGGATTCTTTTATAATTGAAGCAGTTAGTACTGGTGTTACAAACCCAAGTCTTAGTCAATATGAGTTTGATATTGCAGAAAACAGTATGATTGAATATATTGAAACTGTAATTACTTGGAATGATGCCTCTGAGATTTCGTCAATGAATGTTGTTGCTTTAGATAACGGAGCTCCTATGTTGATGCCTTACGAGGATTACACTGTTACTCCTATAGATGTTTTGACTGCTACTTTAAGAATAAACCTAGGTGGAGCAAAAACTTCCGAAGCTAAAGAAACAAGTTATTTTTATGTCTCAATAGAAATTACTTTCGATGTTGGTAGTCCTTTGTTTGTACTACTAGGAATTTATGAGGAGTTTTACTATGTTAATATAAATAGTGTTCCATTTAATGGAGGTTGGACTCAAGGTAGTGGACAATATAATATTGGAGAAGAGCTTACTATATCTGCTTTTAATGATCCGGGATTCGCTTTTAGTAAATGGGTAATTAATGGAACTCAGGAGATTACAGATAATCCTTATACCTTTAATATGCCAGCTAATGATTTGAATATTGACGCAATCTTTCTTTCTGACTACCCAACTGTTTTATCCTCTAACCCACAAGACGGACAAAATGAGGTTGATGTTAATACAAGTATTTATTTGACATTTGACAGAGATATTGCAGAAGGAACAACAAATAATGGTTTTAGTGATATAGTCTTTCAGGATGCTATGTCAAATCCATGGCCAATTAATAGTTACTCAATTATGTCTGGAAATATTCTAGTGATTGAACCCAATTTACCTTAGGATATCAATACTCCATATAATCTTCACATTCCTCCTGAAGCTATTGAAGACGCAGTAAATCCAGGTTTATATATGAGCAATCCTTTTGGGATGGGCTTTACAACTGGTTGGGGAGATTATGTGCAAGGACAAATAAATCCTGAAGAGAATGTTTACAGCTTAATGAGTCCTGCAAATGTTGATTTTGATATTATTTGGGGAGATGATACTTCAATTTCTAATGTGTACTTTTATTATTGGGATGAATTTGACAATTACCAGGAAGCCGAATTAAATACTCCTGCCGACTATATGATAGATGGAGACGTACTAACTGTTACAAATACTTTTATATCTTCTTTAACACCAAATGCTAACGATGATTTGCATTTTTTTGCTAAATTTGATAATGGATGGCAAGTCCATTTTAGAATTGCAGTTGTACAGACTAATATCCCTTATGTTAGTCCCAACGCAGTATCTTACGATTTATCTAACCCTGATGATGTGTTTACAAATATTATTTTTAATGCGGCAGAATCAATAAGCTCTGTTTCTAGTAGTACTGCAAATCTTATTCAAGGTACAGATTATGAGGTTGTAGGCTCTTGGTTGTTTATTCGCAACTCATATCTTAGTACACATTTATTTAGTGTTGACGATGAGATAAGTTTAAACATTACCTTTAATACTGCAGACGTATCTACTTTAACAATTACTACAATTCAATCGGGTGTTACAAATGCAAGTATAGATCCTGAATCAGGCACTTATTCCGATGTTACTATGCCCGATTATATTGATGTAACAATAACTTGGAATGATGCATCTGAAGTTGTAAGTCTTACTATATGGGAGGAAGAAGGTGGGATGTTAATTTCGTACGATTTTCCAGATTATACTGTAACTCCAATAAATGCCGAAACGGCTAATTTGCGTATGATTGTGGGTAGCAAAGGTGTAAAAATGGATGATGCTAAAGCTGCTGATGAATATAATGTCTCTGTTGAAATAGAGTTTAATGTAGGTGCTTCGGCATTTTATTATATTACAGTAATTGACGAGTTTTATTTTGTTCATACAGATGTTTACCCTGCAAATAGTGGATATATTTCTGGAGCTTGGGAGTATTATGTTAACGAAGAAGTGAATCTTGAGGCTACTGCTAACTTTGGATTTGAGTTCCTTTGCTGGAAAATTGATGGGGAGGTGGTTAGCACTGATAATCCTTACATATTTAATATGCTCGCTAATGATATTTATATAACTGCACATTTTGTTCCCCAAGGTGCAACACTTTATGATGTGATTCTGGTCTCAAATCCAGTTGGTGCTGCTGTGCTTAGTGGTGCAGGGCAATATATGCTTGGAGAAACGGTAACAATTAACTTAACAGAGAATACAGGATACGAATTTATAAACTGGACAGATGCGACCTCTGCTGTTGTTGCAAGCACCCCCGAATATTCTTTTATTATGGCTGACCAGAATATTACATTGACGGCTAACTTTAATGATAA
>CAYNKH010000270.1:0-3130 GCA_964397745.1 uncultured Bacteroidales bacterium
TTAGTCATATTAAATTTTGGCGAATTTCCGAAATTCCATTCCCATGTAAGGAATTTTTCTTTTTCAATTTTATAAATTTCTTTTAAATCGGCTTCACTAAGTAATATATGCTCCATATCTCCTTTAAGGATCGATATCATAGTATCGCGAAATGTCAATGAATCCATATTTTTTGTTAGATAAGGTCTAATGTTTGTTACACGTTCGCGAACAGATTTAATTCCTTTTGAGATTATTTTTTCGTCAGTAACATTAAGCGACCTCACAAGATTATCAAGATTTGTATCAAACAAAATTGTTCCATGATGTAAAAACCGATTTTTTATTCCGAATTGAGCATTTCCAGAGAATTTTTTACCTGCTACATGCAAATCATTTCTTCCTGAGAATTCTGCCTTGATTCCAAGTTTGTCTAAAGCGTCAATAACAGGTTTTGTGAAATCCCTAAAATCTTTTACCTGCCCAGCATTTTTCCATGTAATAAAACTAAATTGCCAGCAATCGGGGTCAGTATAAACTGTTCCACCGCCACTATGTCGGCGATTGATACTAATATCATTATCTCTAACAAACTGCGAATTTATTTCTTGAATTGTATTTTGAAAACGCCCAATCATAAGCGTTGGTTTGGTTCTCCAAAACATAAAATATTCATCATCAAACTTAGGGTTTTTCATAATATACTCTTCCACTGCAAAAGCAAGTGTTCCTCTCATCTGATTGTCAAATTCAATAAATTTCATAGTTGTTGTTGTTTAATTTTTTAATACAGTTTATAAAGAGCAATTTTTGATGCCCTTTTTACATGTTCTATTTATTATTTTGCAATTCCTTTATTCCTTCTAATGCATTATATGATGAGCGTACATACGGTCCTGATGCCACATATTTAAAGCCTTTTTGCAATCCAGTAGTTTTGTATTTTTCAAAAATCTCGGGAGCTACATATTCTTTTAAGCTAACATGGTCATGCGAAGGCGGCAAATACTGACCAATGGTAAGCATATCGCAGTTAATATTTATTAAATCATCAAATAATTGAAAAACAGCTTCTTCCGTTTCTCCCAATCCTAACATAATTCCCGATTTTGTGTAAATATCAGATGCCTGTTTTTTTACATAAGCCAGAACATTTAAAGATTGCTGATAATTTGCCATAGGTCGGGCAATTTTGTAAAGAGACGGAACTGTTTCGACATTATGATTTATAATTTCAGGTTTAGCTGCGATAACAATATCAAGAGCCTGAGTATTACCTTTAAAATCAGGAATTAAAACTTCGATACTTGAATTTGGCAGAACTTTTCTGACTTCATGAATACATTTTGCAAATTGATTAGCTCCTCCATCAGGCAGATCGTCTCTTGTCACCGAAGTAATTACAACATGCTTTAAGTTTAGTTTAAGAGCTGCTTCGGCAAGATGTTTTGGCTCTAATTCATCGACAATACTTGGTTTACCAGTAGGAATAGCACAAAACTTGCAATTTCGAGTGCAAACCTCGCCAAGAATCATAAAAGTAGCTGTTTGGTTTCTGAAACATTCTCCCATATTTGGGCATTTTGCTTCTTCGCATACAGTATTTAGGTTTAAACTGCGGAGCATTTGCCCCATTTCTTTCATACTTTCGTAATCAAGTTTTTTATTTAACCAATTAGGTTTTCTTTTAGTTTCCACAATTTTTTTTGCAAAGATAAATAAACTTGATAAAGTAAGAAAAGTAAAATGTCATAATAGACGTATATTAATATCAGTGTTTGCATAATAAACAAATACGGAGTTCAAAAATGCAGTTTTTTATCCGCTCTCTGCTAAAATAATTCATTTA
The DNA here is from genome assembly GCA_964397745.1 of uncultured Bacteroidales bacterium. Taxonomy (GTDB): domain Bacteria; phylum Bacteroidota; class Bacteroidia; order Bacteroidales; family ML635J-15; genus Bact-19. The sequence goes on from CAYNKH010000270.1 coordinate 1,829, forward strand.
ATTTTTGCAGAACTAATTTTAATGTAACACCTCCTCCTTTTTCAATCCTTCAAATATTCCATCTGCCATAAGTTCGTAACCTTTTGCATTATGGTGTCCATCTTTTTTCCAATAATATTGCTGTATATTACTTTTAACTTTTTGATTTTGGTAATATTCGTTAAGATTTATATACACAATTGCGTTTTTTTCGCAAAAGGACATTGTATTTTCAAAAGAATTTTGGTTTTTCTTTATTTCTAATTTAAAAGGGTGAAACACACAAATAAATTGACAATTATTTTTTTCGCAAAAAGTATTAAATTTCAATAAGCAATTTTGAATTATTTCTATAGATTTTTGGTTTTCGATTTTTGGGTTTGATTTAGGTAATAATTTGTCGTCGAAGAATAGATTGTAAAACGCTCTAGATACATGACTTGAGGCGTATATAAATTCCCACCACGGTCCTTTTTTAAAAACGATTTCCTCATTCTGAAATCTTTCAAAACCTCCTCTAATTACAATATCTTCAATATCCGAAGGATTAACACACAAAATAACTAAATCAGGTTTGTATTTAATCAAAGTATTTTCCAAATTATAATACCCAAATATCGGGTCACTACCACAAAGACCAGCATTAAAGTATTCGATATTTTCATCAGGTGTTTTGCGTTCTATAAATTTAAGCCAAGTGCTATCTTTATGAGTACCATCACCTTCGGTGAATGAATCACCAATTGCAATTATTCTAAAACATGAATCTTTTTTTTCAATTGTCCAATCTTTGTCGCTATATCCTTCTTTATTGGGCTTTCTTTCGAATGAATATTCGGAACCATAACTTAATTCTGTTGGTCCTTCTCGCCCTTTAATATAGAATTCTGCACTATTATTTTCGTACATACTATTGTAATAATATGTTCGTTTTTCGGAATAGGTTGAAAATAAACCTGAAATTCTTAAAGCTATTTCAACAATAATAAGAGTTAAGAATACACTAGAACTAATAAGGATTAAATTATTTCTTATTGGCTGTTTGTTTTTTACTATTAGTATTATTGCAAATTTAAAAATTAGCCATAAGCCCAAATAAAAAATAAAAGACGATACTATTGTGAAATACTTTAACCCTACAAAACAATAAACTATTATTTGCATTAAGATTGCAAATAATATAAAATATGAAAAATGTTTTACAAAAAAATTAATAAGTTTCTTCATAATGGTTGATATTATTATTTAAAGGTACAACTTTTATTTTAATTGGAAAAATAAAAACTGTTCTTTGTTCACTATTTCGGGCGATGCACTGCGATG
>CAYNKH010000271.1:0-3081 GCA_964397745.1 uncultured Bacteroidales bacterium
TTTTCAGATTTTTGTTAAATAAATAAAAAATATTATATTGAACATTTGTATTAAATTGCTTATATATTCTAATAATGAATTATTTTTGTGAAAAAAATTGTGTATAGAACGGCGGTATTAGATAACGGGATTAGAGTAGTTCATAAATTTGTTGATTCGGATGTTGGACATTGTGGTTTGATAATAAACACAGGCACTCGTGATGAGGCTGATTCTCAACACGGAATAGCCCATCTAACTGAACACATGTTGTTTAAAGGAACAAAAAAACGTCGAGCATTTCATGTGCTTAGCCGTATGGAAGATGTAGGTGGTGAGATTGATGCTTATACAACCAAAGAAGAAACATGTATTACTACAAGTTTTTTGCACGAATTTTATGAGCGAGCAATAGAACTAATTAATGATGTTATATTTAATTCAACTTTTCCAGCTAAGGAAATTGAAAAGGAGAAAGAGGTTATCATTGATGAGATAAACTCTTATAAAGATAGTCCTGCTGAAATGATTTTTGACGATTTCGAAGATTTAATTTATCCAAAACATTCGCTTGGTCGAAATATTCTTGGCACTAAAAAAAGCTTAAAGGGTTTAAAAAATTCAGATATTAAAAGTTTTATCAACGAAAAGTACACCACCGACCAAATGGTCTTTTGCTCAATCGGAAATATTAAATTTGAAAAGCTATTAAAATATTGCAATAAATATTTTGGAAATAATCCGACAAGTAATCGAACATATCAACGTCAAGTGTTTAATCATCAGGTTGTTGAAAATAAAGTTGTGAAGTTTAATACACATCAGGCTCATTGTGTTCTGGGGACTTATGCTTATACTTTTAACGATCCCAAAAGGCTGCCATTATTTTTGATATCTAACTTGCTTGCAGGTCCAGGTATGAATTCTCGTTTAAATATGGCACTGCGCGAAAGAAAAGGAATATCTTATAATATAGAAGCCAACTATTCGCCTTACGAAGATACTGGGAATTTTAATATTTATTTTGGATCAGATAAAGAGAATATTGAATATGCTATCGAGCTTATTTTTAAAGAGTTAAGCCTGTTAAAAGATAAAAAATTAGGTCCTGTACAGTTAAATAAGGCAAAAAAACAATTAATCGGTCAGATTGCAATTGGTAGCGAAATACATTCGAATATGCTTTTGTCTCTTGGCAAATCATTTATGATATACAATCAGGTGGAGACTCTAAAACAGACTATAAATCAGGTAGAGACCGTTACGAGTAAACAAATTCAAGATGTAGCTAACGAATTGTTTATCAGAGATAAATTTTCAAGTTTAATTTATTTTTAATGTAATGGATAGGATAAGCGAAGTTTGCGATGATTTTATTAATAAATTTGGCGGAGATGAGGATGAACTACTTCAAAACCTTGTTCGAGAAACGCATCTTACACAATTGCATCCTCGAATGCTGTCGAACTGGCATCAGGGTAGTTTGTTAAACTTTTTTGTGCATCTTACTGGGGCAAAAAATATTTTGGAGATTGGAACTTTTTCTGGTTATGCTACAATTTGCATGGCACGTGCACTTCCAAATGATGGGAAAATTACAACAATTGAGCGTAACGATGAAATTGAGTGGATATCAAAAAAATATTTTAATCAAGCAAAACTTGACCATAAGATATGTGCTATGACGGGTGATGCACTTACGATAACTCCAAAATTAGATGAGCAATTCGACTTCGTTTTTATTGATGGAGATAAACGAGAATATCTAGATTATTATCAAATTATAATGTCTAAAACTACCGAAAATGCTACAATTATTGCAGATAATGTTTTGTGGGATAACAAAATTTTTAAACCTGTTGCATCAAATGATTATATGACAAAAGGAATAATAAAATTTAACGATTATGTACAAAAAGACCATCGAGTAAGGAAAATTATACTTCCATTACGAGATGGCCTGATGATATTACAAAAAGTGTAATTCGTTATTCCACTCTATACCATGTTTGAGTACGGTAGAATGGACCTTGAAAACCTCGTACATTTAAGGTATTTATATCTTCTAACCACATTTTACAATCATAAACTTTTCCATTATTGGGATCTAAGATTCCTAATTTCATAAACCAGTCTGATTTGCGTTTTGAAAGTCCATTTAAGATTTGCATACCAATAATTGGCTCGTTATATAAATTTCCTTGACATGCGGTGCATAATGGATTTTCTACTTCGTTGTCGATGAGTTTTATAATTTTTCCGTACAACTTCCCATTTTTTATATATAGCTCAACATGGGATTTGGCTTTGTTAGTCTCATCATCAATAGTTTTCCAAATACCAACCTCTTTTTGAGCTTTAACTGCAGTAAAAGAGAACATTATAAACGCAATAAGTAAGAATTTAATAGTGTTTTTCATAATTAGTTTTTATTTTATTCAAAATTACGAAAAATTATTTAATCTTATCAAAAATTATAAATAATGTTTGATTTTAAATTTAAACCAAGCCAAATTGGTGTTTTCGTTTATAGTAAACTGTTATTTTAAATCCAAATGTTTATCTCCTTTCGAATTAAGCGATGCCGAAGTGTTCTTAATTCAAAATTTTTAAGCAGTTGCTCAGAAAATCGTAAACAGATGAGCTGTGAACAGATTTCTTCCTGAGGTCGAAATCTGTTAATCTTGAGTGTAATTTGTGTTTTTTTCGATTTGCAAAGTTGTTCCACTGCAATTGATACAGAACATTAGTCGTTTATTAACCGTTAAGTAACGGATAAATTTGTGATGCAATTTTCTTGTTCGCAGAAAATTCACTCCGATTACAGATTACCGATTACAGATTACCACATTTTGAAACAATGTGTTTTTTTCGATTTGCAAAGTTGTTCCGCAGCAATTGATACAGAACATTAGTCGTTTATTAACCGTTAAGTAACGGATAAATTTTGTTATCCTGTGATTTAGTGGCTTATTTAGTAGCAAATTCTCCGACTACAGAATACCGATTACCACATTTTGAAATAATGTGCTTTTTTTCGATTTGCAAAGTTGCTCCACTGCAAGGAATACAGAACCTTAGTCGTTTATTAACCGTTAAGTA
>CAYNKH010000272.1:0-3069 GCA_964397745.1 uncultured Bacteroidales bacterium
AATCAGTATTTTTATATATTTTCCAAAGAACTTAATCATCATAGTATTTAAACCCATTGAACATTAAGGGGTTGTATTTGCACAAGCAATAATCCTAAATGTCATAACGCATATATTCGCAAAATATTTTACAAGCTAAACACTTGTTTTGCATTATCACCAGTTATTTTACAAACCTTTTCATAAGAAGTTTCAGTAATATGCGCAATCATTTCTGCTACATACTTTATATAAGCGGGTTCATTTCGTTTTCCTCGTTTAGGAACAGGGCTTAAATATGGTGCATCAGTTTCTAATAATATATATTTAAGAGGTATATTTTTAACTACCTGGGGCATACTCGAATTTTTATATGTTAACACACCTCCGATACCAATATAAAACCCCATATCCACAACGAGTTTAGCTTGTTCCAAGTTTCCTAAAAAACAATGGAAAACGCCCCTAATTCCAGAACTAATATGAGGTTTAAGCACATCGATTATTTCATCAAATGAATTTCGACTATGTATAATAATAGGTATATTATGTAATTTTGCAAATTCGATTTGATAATCAAAAACTTCTCTTTGCTGTTTAATAAAACTTTTATCCCAAAACAAATCTATGCCCACCTCTCCAATTGCAACATATTGGGTAGCAACAAAATTATCAAAAATAGCATCAAGTTCTTTTTTATAATTAGAGTTTACCGAAGTCGGATGCAGCCCAATTGCAAGCTCAGTAAGTTGAGGATAAGCAAATTTTACTGCTTTCATTTTAATAATGGTGTCGAAATTAATATTTGGCAAAATGATTTTTTCTACTCCGGTTTCGATAGCATTTTGAATAACACGTTCTAAATCATTATCAAACTCTTCGAGGTAAATATGGCTATGAGTATCTATTAACACACTATTTTGTTTTTAATGAGAATATTTTGCCTGGCAATGCCCTGACAATATTTTTAAATTCGAGTTCTAACAAACTAAGGCTCAAAAGATCAGTTTCTAATCCTGACTGTCTGCTAATATTATCTATATCAAGAAACTCATATTTCTTTAAGACTTCTACGATTTTTAATTCATTTTCGGTTAAATTCTCAATTAGTTCGAGAATATTTACTTTTGTTATTTTGTTTTCGGACGACCAATTCATAATATACTCGATATCTTCGAGAGACTCTAGTAGGTTAGCTCTATTTGTTTTAATGAGTTTATTTGGTCCGGCACTATATTTAGAATTTATGCTACCTGGCACTGCAAATACATCACGATTATAATGGTTTGCTACATTTGCTGTAACAATACTTCCACCTTTTAATCCAGACTCGACAATTATAAGCAAATCAGCAATACCAGCAACTATCCTATTTCGCTTTACAAAGTTACTAGGATCAGTAACTGAGTTATGAGAATAATCACTAATAACTGCCCCCCCCTGATCAATGATTTTATTAGCTACTCTCTTATGCACTGCTGGATAGACAGTTTTAAGATTATGTCCAAATACCGCCCAGGTTTTAAGTCCATGTTGCATTGCTGCTTTATGTGCAGCTACATCTATACCATAAGCTAAACCACTAACAATTATAGTTTTTGGATATTTTTCGGCAATTTGGCCCACTATCGAATCGCAAAAATCTGTACCATATTTAGTTGCATTTCGTGTACCTACAATACTAATAATTCTCGATGCATTAAAGTCGGGTTTACCTTTATAATAAATGACTACAGGAGAATCATCACATTCGAGCAGACGCTTAGGATATTCATCTTCGAGACAAGCAACAAATTCTACGTCGTTTGAATAAATATACTCAAGTTCTTCTTGAGCTAATTGCAAAGCTACAGAAAACCCATTATACAGTTTTAATGCAGCAATATTTCCAATTCCGGGTGTTTTTTTTATATCTCCTAGTGGTGAGTTAAACAGCTTTTTAACGTTCCCAAAGCGGGAAATTAGTTTACGAGCATTAACATCACCAATACCAGGTAAAAACGAAATTGCAAGATTATATAATCGGTCTTCAGATGTCATTAATTATTAAAAGACATAACGAATAGACAATGCCCCTCTTTGCCAGTACCAAAACTCTGGTACTACGTTAAATGAAGGAACTATATCGACACTCAAATTAATTGGTATTTCATCAAAAGTATATTCTACCCCAACAACACCAGCAATACCAGCAACAAAGCCATTAGAATACGTACCCCATTGAGAACGATAATAGTTTGAGTTATAAAACCCCACATGCCCACCAAACCCGTAAAACAAGGCTAAGTTATCGACTCCAAAAATATTGAGAGAGTGAATTTCGTACAAAGCTGTGAGATTTAAACCACGATAATGTGTAGCAACAATAAGATCGAAAGCAGTATTTCCTCCTACCGCCGCTTTAAATGTAATACCTTGTGCCACACCACCTCTAAATCCAATTGCAGCTTTATAATCCTGAGCCATCATCGCGTACCCAATACAAACCACTAAAGCTGTAATAACTGCTTTTTTCATATCTAATTACTTATTAATATTTGACAATTCGTTGAAAATATCATTTGTTTCTTTTTTAGACATTATAGTAAGGCTCACAGGCTTAAACTTAGCAACACCTTGTGCAGATCTAACATACAATATCAAGCTCTTTCGTAAACCCAAAAAACTCGTTTTTAATTCAGCTTTAACAAAATCCCTTCTTGGGATTTCAATTGAATAATTTCCAGCAGTTAAAGGACTTAAAGGAACATATCTAATAATAATCTTTGGCCCATCCGAATTATAATAAACATAATTATAATCCCGAATAAAAACAAAAGCCATAAGAAGCAAATACATACCCCCTAACACAAATTCTAAAATATGATTTTGCGACCATGAAAATATCAAGCTAACAACCACTAAAGCCACAAGTACAAGAGAAATCAACATTACTCCTAACTTAATTCTTGCAGAAAGTTCTTTCTTATTTATTACCATTTTTTTCTTTTTTCAATTAGACAAAATTAAAACTTTAATTCGAGTATTCAGACAATTTTAAAGATATTTTTACAAACGAACACCAACTATACCAAAATAAGTACTATTTTT
>CAYNKH010000273.1:0-3062 GCA_964397745.1 uncultured Bacteroidales bacterium
CCCCTGCTCCCAAAGCAGGTGCGCTAACCGGACTGCGCTACACCCCGAATTTTTTTAATTCGATCTTTTGTAGAACGTTTTGTTTTTGTATTAAAAGGAACAAAATCAAAATTTCGGACTGCAAAGATAAACAGATTTTTTAATAATAAAAGAATTTTTACAAAATAATAAAAAATATTAGTCATATTTGCATTCTATTTAATGATAAAATATAAACTCATATTATTAATCCTAGGTGCACTCCTTCTAATTGAAAGTTTTTTCATGGGAATTGCCACCGCAGTTTCGGGCTTTTATGCCGAATATGATTTTATATATTTACTTATTTCAACTGGAATAACTTTAATTGTAGGCTTAATATTAGTATTGCTTTTTCGTAAAACCGATAAAAAAGTAGAGAAACGTGAGGCCTACCTAATAGTAACTTTGAGCTGGATTGTACTTTCATTTTTCGGTTCATTGCCTTTTTACATAAGTGGTGCAATACCTGTTTATGCAGATGCGTTTTTTGAAACAATTTCTGGTTTCACAACTACAGGAGCCTCTATTTTAAATAATATCGAAGAAATACCTCATGGATTATTATTATGGAGAAGTACTACACAGTGGATGGGTGGTATGGGAATTATAGTTCTCACAATAGCACTTACACCACTTATTAAAGTAGGAGGCATGCAACTTTTTAGTGCAGAAGCTCCTGGTATAGCTACCGACAAATTACATCCTAGGATTGCAGGTACTGCGAAAAAACTTTGGATATTATATTTTGGTTTTACATCTGCAGAAGCTGTTTTATTATATGTTGGTGGAATGTCTATTTTTGATGCGGTAAATCATGCTTTTACTACAATGGCAACTGGTGGATATTCAACTAAACAAGCTAGTATTGCAGCATTTGACTCTCCTTTTATTCAATACGTGATTATATTCTTCATGATGCTTGCAGGTACCAATTTTGCTTTAAGCTATTTTGCAATTACAGGACAAATAAAAAAAGTATTAAAAAATAGTGAGATAAAATTCTACTACACCATAATAATAATCTCAGGACTTGTTGTTGCTTTTGGATTGTGGTTTTTTATGGGAATGCCAATTGAACCAGCTATTAGACATTCACTTTTCCAAGTAGTGTCAATCATTACAACAACTGGATATGCAACCCTTGATTACCTCACTTGGATACCTGGAGGTTTTTGGGTAATTATTCTTATGCTAATGTTTATAGGTGGTTCCTCAGGCTCAACTGGAGGTGGAATTAAAGTAGTAAGAATACATATTCTATTTCGGAATTCGTATATGGAGTTTAAAAGACTTATACATCCTCATGCCGTGCTACCTGTCAGATATAACAAAAGTTCTATACCGCAAAACACTATTAATAATGTACTTGCTTTTATTATTCTCTACATAATGATTTTGGCTGCTGGTACACTTATAATGTCTTTTACAGGCTTAGACCTTGTAACTTCTTTTGGTGCTGTAGCAACAAGTTTAGGTAACATAGGACCTGGTATTGGCGATGTTGGACCGGCATCAAATTTTGCCAATATTAGTGTTTTTGGTAAATGGTTTCTTGGTTTACTAATGCTTATGGGACGATTAGAACTTTTCACTGTTCTAATTATTTTCACAAAATATTTCTGGAAAAGATAATTCGTGTTTATTCGATAAAGCGTTTATTGTTTAACAATCCTATACTACCACTCTGGCTCAACACTTCCTAAACGAATCACTTGAGGCTCATCGTTTGTGCAATCAATAATTGTTGATGCAACATTGCCGCCATAGCCACCATCAATAACTGCATCTACAAGGTTTTGATAATCCTCATATATCAATTCGGGATCGGTTGTATATTCTAATATTTCGTCATCTGCTTTTAAAGATGTTGTTAATATTGGATTGCCCAAAACATTTACAATTTCTCTAATGATGTTATTATCTGGAATTCTGATACCAATAGTTTTTCGATTAGCTTTCAATATTTTTGGAACGTTATTATTTGCTTCAAGAATAAAGGTAAAGGGACCAGGTAAATTCCTTTTCATCAACTTAAAAATACTGTTATCAAGAGGCTTTGTGTAATCGCTCAAATGACTCATGTCATAACAAATAAACGAGAAATTAGCTTTTTCGGCTTTAACCCCTTTTAATTGAGCTACCCTTTCGATAGCTTTGGGCTTAGTAATATCACATCCTATTCCATAGACAGTATCGGTGGGATAAATTATTACCCCACCATCCTGTAAAATATCAACAATCTGTCGTATATGTCTAGGAGCAGGATTTTCCTCATACATACGAATATATAATGCCATTATTATTTATTTAATTTATTATAATCATTAAGAAATTGCTCTAAACCGATATCAGTTAGAGGATGTTTAAGTAATCCAAGAATTGCGTTTAGAGGGCAAGTTGCAACATCTGCTCCCATTTCCATACATTTTACAATGTGCATAGTATGACGAATTGAGGCTGCAAGAACTTCAGTTTCAAACTCATAATAGTTAAACATATCTACAATCTGACCTATAAGCTCTACCCCGTCTGTGCTGTTATCATCAAGGCGACCAATAAACGGAGATACATAAGTTGCACCTGCTTTAGCAGCGAGTAATGCCTGTCCTACACTAAACACGAGTGTACAATTAGTTCTAATTCCTTTAGATGAAAAATACTTGATTGCTTTAACCCCATCTTTAATTATCGGAACCTTAACAACTATCTGTGGGTGCAAAGCTGCCAACTCTTCTCCTTCTTTTATCATTCCTTCAAAATCAGTGCTTATAACTTCGGCACTAACATCACCATCAACTATTTCGCAAATTTTAAGATAATGATTAAGAATATTTTGTTTACCCGCTATTCCTTCTTTAGCCATTAACGATGGATTTGTCGTTACTCCGTCCAAAACACCAAGTTCCTGTGCTTCACGTATTTGATCAAGATTTGCTGTATCAATAAAAAATTTCATATTATCAGTTATTTAAAATTATTCTACAAAAATAGTAGTTATTTTTGAACAATATACTAATATTCTATAAATAATAAACATTTAC
>CAYNKH010000274.1:0-3045 GCA_964397745.1 uncultured Bacteroidales bacterium
CATTATCTCTTGGTTTGGTTGGAGCACTATCTATTGTAAGATATCGTGCTGCAATAAAAGAACCCGAAGAACTTACTTATCTGTTTTTAGCAATTGCAACTGGTTTAGGAATGGGTGCAAACCAACCAGTAGTAACTGTTATTGCATTTATTATTCTAATAGCTGTTATTTGGGTTAGACATTTTATTAAACCAATGAATAGACTAAATGCATACAACTTAGTGATAAACATGCAAAAACCTGCCAATGGCGACATGGAAAAAATTGTTGGTATCGTAAATTTAAAATTTAAAAGGCCTGTCGTAAGAAGATTTGATCAAAGTAAAGACAATCTAGACTTAGCTTTTAGAGTTAAAGTTAAAGATATTGATGCTTTAACTGAATGTAAGAACGAGATTCTTAAAATTGACAACACAACAGTTTCTTTTGTAGATATTAGATAAATGACAAATAAAGAAAATACAAATTATACTTTTTTGGAAAATTTCCGTTACGAGCGAAAATTTCGACCAGAAACTTTAAGTGTACAGCAAGTTCACAATGTAATATTAAGTTCTAGTGCATTTTTTAGGCGTATTTACCAGCCTAGATATGTTAACAACCTATATCTTGATACTCCTGAACTTGATAACTTTCATGATAATGTTGGAGGAAGTTCAGAAAGGACAAAATATCGCATCAGATGGTATGGGGAAATTAAAGGTAAAATAACTGGTGGCATATTCGAAATAAAAATCAAGTCGGCATATCGTGGTACAAAAAAATCATTTTTCCTTCCTGACTTTACCTTAGATAAAGATTTTACAACAAAAGAATGTCATAAATTGTTAAAAAGTGCAGCCCTTCCTGTTGAAATCCTTGATGAGATTGCTAGCTTGGAAATGAAGCTCTTAACTCGATACAATAGATACTATTTTAGAGATATTAGTGGGCATTTTAGACTTACCACAGATTCGGATATTAGTTATTATAGAATTCATGATAACTTTAATCGTTTTGTTGATTTTTATACTGATAAGGATGTTGTTGTAGAAATTAAATATGACGAAGAATATAATGAAATTGCTGCTGAAGTAATTAATGCAATTCCATTTAGAATGACAAAAAACTCAAAATATGTAGATGGAATTGCCAAATTCTTTGAAGTTGCTTTATAAACCTAGTTGTTTGTGAAAAAAACAATTTACGAGATATTGGTAATAATTGGCCTAATTGGGTTGGCCATAGGTTTCCTGTTTTTATACGCAAATAACAATAGACCAGATAACACTATAAAAGAGTTCTCGGTTGTATGCGATTTTGAAACGCAAAATAAAAATGGAGAATTTATTACTTCAAATAATAAATATGTTTTACCAGCAGGAAAAATATCGAATGACTACTTTTATGATGGAGAACAATCACTTATGGTTCCATCATGGAAAAAATATCAAAATTTATTTACATTACCAGATTTAAAGCCCAATTCTATTGTTACAATAAGTGTTTACAGATATGGCTCATCTACAGCATCAATCGTTGCTCAAGGAAAATCCCCTAATGGTATATATCACATAATAAATAGAGAAACCTCAACAGACTCCACAGGTTGGCAAAAAGTAGTAATGAGTTTCAAATGTGAACGAAACTTTAATGATACGCTAAGCATATACATATTTAACCCAAATGAAGATTTCGTTTATATTGATAATCTTGAACTTAAAATAACCAAAGAAACTATTTTTCCAGAATATAAAAACATAGAACCACTATTAATTTACATCGAAGATTTAGAATTAGAAAAACTAACAAAGAAAAGAGAGCAAGCATTAGATAAAGGAATTTTAGTTACCGAAGAAGATAGTTGGGTTAATGCCATTATATATGGTAGTGATAAAATGATGGATGCAGAGATTAGACTTAAAGGCGACTGGTTAGACCATCTTCGTGGAGACAAATGGTCTTTTAGAATAAAGCTAGCTGACGACTCTTGGAATGGTATGCGTGTTTTCTCGGTACAAACACCTCTTGCCAGAGGCTTTACAAATGAATGGATAATACATAAAACATGTAAAGATGAAGATATCTTAACCACTAGATATGATTTTGTACCGGTATATCTAAATGGAAAATCTTTAGGAATTTACGCCTATGAAGAACATTTTCAAAAAGAGCTAATTGAATTTTCAAAAAGGCGAGAAGGTCCTATAATTAAGTTTTCTGAAACAGATTTTTGGGAGTTTACTCATCGCAAAATACCTAATAAAATTGCATACCTTACCAGTGTTATTGAACCATTTGGAATAGGAAAAACCCTTAAAGATACTGTTAAATATAACCAATTCTTAATTGCAGCAAATTTACTTGATTTATACCGTACAATGAAAGCCAAAGCTTCTGATATCTTTGATGTTAAAAAAATGGCAAAATTTATAGCTCTCGTAAACTCTAGAAATTGTTTCCATGCTCTCGAATGGCATAATGTTAGATATTATTATAATCCAGTTTTATGTCGAATAGAGCCCGTTGCATTTGATATGTTCGCAGGAATTAACGAATATACATTTGAAAACCCATTAACACCAATGTTGGAAGATGATCATTTGTTTCGCATATCACATTCATTGGCATATTTAATGATAGATACCATTTTTGAAAAAGAATATTTTAAATATTTGAATGAGTTTATAACAATAAAAGACTATAATTCTTTTCGCCAAAAATACTTCAAGGAGTATGAATATTATGATAGCTTACATAAATTAGAATTTATGCCATATTACTGTGATACAATACAATTTAATACAGTTTTAAGTAAAATAAATAATTATTTACCTCTTTTTAGAGATTCCTTAAAAAAGAATAGCTATAGAATAAGATATCATGATTTAAATAAAAAACCTTTTTATCGTCAAGGAGTGGTACGACCAGTACAATTAGCAGACAGGTATTTAAAATGTTATCAACAATCTTCATCATCATTATATTGTAAATGTTTTTTACAAAAAAATGTTAATATTATTGGCTTAGGAAATAATGACGAAATAAAAATTCAAACAAATAATA
>CAYNKH010000275.1:0-3026 GCA_964397745.1 uncultured Bacteroidales bacterium
AGAGGCTGATAATATTTAATTATTTATTTTATTTGTTGCTCACTACGACTATTTTTAAACCCATGAAACATTTTAAATATATCGTCCCTACGGGACTTTTAACTCTATTGCCTTAGTTTTACTTACCATTATTCAACGCCTAACGGCGCTTGCCCAGAAGGACAAAATATTGGTAATTGTCAAACTGTTAGCACTTTGCAAGTCCGTTAGGGACGAGACATTCTTTTTTTTGAACATAAATCTGTCTTTTATATTTTTATCAAACATTTATTATTTGTTTTACTACTTCTACTAGGGATTCACCTTTTTTAATTAGGTTAAATGAATAATTAGAAAATTGCCATTTTTTTACAAAAAGTCTTAAACTTCCCATTATTACAGTTGAAAGGATATTAGGGTCAAGATCAGATCTAATTTCATTATTTGTTTGCCCTTGTTTTAAAATCTTCTGCATTACTTCCTCATTTTCCTTCATGATACCCGAGATTTTCTCAATTAGCAACTTCTCATTCGTGAATATTTCCTCTGAGAAAATTACAGAAACTAAAGCCGGATTTTTCGTAAATTCCAGAAAATGTTTGTTAAATACATTAGAAATCTTCTCAACAGAATTGATATCTTTATCTAGTTCCTCTTTAAACGCAAATTGACTAAAAGCTTTAAAAGTCTCAAGTATGCTAAGCAAAATATGAGTCTTACTTTCAAAATGTCGATAAATTGCGGGCTCCGAAGTTCCTATTTTTAAAGCAATGTTTTTTATTGTAAGCCCCTGAATCCCTTTTTCAGATATTATTTCTAAAGATTCTTGTACAATTTCTTTTTGTCTATCTGTTTGCATAAATACATGTTAAGTAACACTTGGCAAAGTTAGTTAATGTTAACTAACCTGCAATAAAATTATAAAAAAAAATTGATTAAAACATATAAAAAAAGTTAAAGTGCTGATTAACAAGCTGTATCCTTATAAATAAGTGGTTTATTTTTTTTATTTCTAAGGTTTAAGAACCAGAGTTCAATATAATTTTTGATATTTTACCAGCAGACTACTCTGAATTTAACAAAAGATTGATAGTTACGTTAATTTATCAACCCATAATCTCAATATTTAAAATTTTTTGTGGTAGCAAATCTAAAATTTGTCTGATAAGGTTTTTTATATATTTTTGTTCCACCTGAAGAATCACATATTTGAAAAGTTTTGGTAGAACTCAAAAATAAAGGATTCTGATGTTTTTTTTTGCAATATTAACTGTCGAACGTTAGTGTAAGAGAGTTAAAAATATGATATTTATGAAACTAAGAAAAATTAATATATTAGGGTCTGTTGAAAAAGTTGGCAATGCTCTACCTCATCCTGCAGCTCTATTCGGAATATTTGGTCTAATAACTTTACTATTATCCTTTATTGGTTTTCATTTTCAATGGGAAGGCATTAATCCTGGTAATGGAGAAACCGTTAAAATCATTAACCTACTTTCAAGGGATGGTCTTCACAAGATACTTCTTGAAATGGTTGACAGTTATACAGGTTTTGCACCTTTGGGCATAGTTATGGTCGCAATGTTAGGGATAGGTATTGCCGAAAGTAGCGGACTTATAAAATCTTCGATAAATTTATTACTTGTTAAGGCACCAAAAAAGTCAATTACTTTTTTTATTGTACTCACAGGGATCCTTTCTAACATTGCCTCCGATTTGGGATATATCCTTATTATTCCTTTAGCAGGAGTTATTTTCCATTCTTTAGGAAGGCATCCTGTTGCAGGTATGGCGGCAGCTTTTGCTGGTGTTAGCGGTGGGTTTAGTGCAAATTTACTAATTGGAACAATAGATCCCTTACTTGCTGGTTTATCAACTGAGGCTGCACAAATTGTAGATCCTGATTATTACGTAATGCCTACAGCCAATTATTACTTTATGGTGGCCTCAACCTTTATTATTGCAATTGTAGGAACATGGGTAACTAATGCCATAGTTGAGCCACGACTTGGCAAATATACTGGTAACGTAGAGCAAGAAGAAATCACTAATCTAAATATCAAAGAACGAAAAGGGCTAATATGGACAGGTTTCGTTTTGCTCTTTTTCATTATTTTAATTTTAATAGGTCTTATTCCCGATAATGGAATCTTAAGAGCCGATGATAACTCTATACTTCATTCACCTATACTTAAAGGATTTATTGCTGTTTTATTTATTGTTGCAGGTACTTGTGGGGTTGTTTACGGATATGTAAGTGGTACTTTTAAGAATCATAAAGATGTAATAAGTGGAATGAACGACAGTTTTAAAGGCTTGATTTCATTTCTGGTTTTAGTGTTTTTTGCTTCACAATTTGTTGCATGGTTCAAGTGGAGCAACCTCGGTATTATGATTGCTGTAAAAGGTGCAGCATTCCTTCAAAGTTCAGAACTTGGACTTATTCCTTTAGTCATTTTGTTTATAATTATCTCTGGTATAATTAATATGTTTATGGGAAGTGCATCGGCTAAATGGGCTATTATGGGTCCAGTATTTATTCCGATGTTTATGTTGTTGGGATATTCTCCTGAATTATCACAGGCAGTTTATCGAATAGGCGATAGTATTACAAATTTAATTTCTCCAATGATGAGCTTTTTTGCCCTTATTATTGTTTACTTTGAAAAATACGATTCAAAATCGGGCATTGGATCCCTTATAGCGACTATGCTACCCTATTCTATTGCCTTTTTCATTGCATGGACTTTGCTAATAATAGGTTGGATTCTGCTTGGTTTACCACTTGGACCTGAGGCTGGTTTGTATTATGGCAATTAGATTGATTTATTAAAATGGAAAAAACATTTCAATCCATTAAAAAGTCGCCTTGATTAAAATAACACAAAACAATAAAGTTAGAACTCCAAATCTATTCGCAAATTAGCAATCCCCAGATTTGAAGCTTAACCTTAAATTTGTGTGGAAATTTGACTTTACATTGCTGACAAAAAAATCAAATCCTGTTTCTGACATTAAAATGAAGGCAACTTCTGTAAATAAACAAA
>CAYNKH010000276.1:0-2998 GCA_964397745.1 uncultured Bacteroidales bacterium
GTAATTTAACAGAGAGTGCATTATGGAAACTGAACATATACATATTGAATACAAAAGCCTTAAAAAAGCATTTGGAACAAAAGCCAATTTCAAAGAACTGGCAGAAACCTGTGTATGTTTGGCAAATTCGCAGGGTGGAAGTTTGTTTGTTGGCGTAGAAGACAAAGACAAATTACCGCCCGCAAATCAAAAAATCACACAAGAGATTGTAAATGATGTATTATCAAGAGTTCGTTCATTAACAGATAGTGTTGGTTTGGGTGATGCTATTATTGAAACGCACGAAAATGGTGGGCAATATTTTCATTTTAAAGTATTTCATACCAGCCGAACTATTGCCACTACTTCGAGTGGAAAAATTTTAATGCGTATTCAAGACAAATGTTATCCCATTTCAGGCGAAGATGTAACACGTCTTGCTGCCGAGAAAAATGCTTTTCAGTGGGAATTGGTCGAATTAAAATCTTTTAAAACAGCTCAAATCCCTGAGAAAAACATTACAGCTTTTACTAATGACATACGCAAATCAGACAGGGTAAAAGAGAGTGTAAGGCAAAAAGATAATTTTGAAATAATTGAGCATTACAATTTAAGCATCAATGGAAATTTAACAAATCTTGGTGCTTTGTGGTTAGGAACTGAACAGATGCGAAGCCGTATTTCTTATCCTATTACCATTCAGTACATTGTTTATGATGAATATGGCGAAAAAATAAAAAAAGAGAATTGGAACGATTATGAATTGAATCCAAAAGAACTGATTATTGACGTGGAAGAGAAGGCAGGCGAATTGAAATATTTTTATGAATTTCCTCAAGGACTTTTCCGAAAACGAATCAGGCATTATGCACCTGAGATAATCAGAGAATTATTGGTAAATGCCATTGCTCATAAAAAATACACTATTTCGGGAGATATATTTATTGAGGTTTATCCCAATAAATTAGAAATTACTAATCCGGGGAATTTGCCCATTGGAATAACCGAGAACAACATACTTCATAGCAGGCACCGTAGGAATCCTCATTTAATAAGAATTTTTCATGACCTGAATTTAATGGAAGGCGAAGGTTCAGGGTACGACTTGATTTATGAATTGGACAGCAAAGACAATAAACCATTTCCAATTGTAAAAACAGGATTTGATTATACAAAGGTTATTCAAAGCTCAGAAATTTTAAACGAAGAAGTTGTGTTTCTGTTGGAATATATTTCACAACATTATCAGTTGTCGCAGAAGCAATTCATTGCCCTCGGAGTTATTGCCAGAGAGAAAAAGATACTCGGCACAGAACTAATTAAATACTTACAAATTCAAGAAGACGATAGACTCCGTTCTTATGTTACAAAATTGGAAGAACAGAAGATTTTAATATCACAGGGCGTAAGAAAAGGCAAGCAGTATTTGATTAATCCACAATTAATAAAATCATCAAAACTAAACATAAAACCCAGTTTAAAAACTATTGAGCCACATCGTTTAGTTGCATTAATCGAAAGTGATTTGCAATTGTATCCAGGCAGTTCTATTTCGGAAATTCATAAACGAATACCTGATATTGATATAAAAGATTTACGAAAGACCATTTATAATTTGGTGAAAGAAGAAAAACTTAAAACAATGGGAGCATCTAAAAACAGAACTTATTTTATGGCATAAAAAAAAGAAATGAAAAAGAAATGAAATCAGAAAAACACCCAACTGACTGTTGTTCAATGAAATAAAAACGTTTAGTTTCTTTTTTGTAGTAAAAATTAAAACAGAAAATGAATATAATCACAACCGAAAATACATTTGAAACTGCCCTTGTACAATCACTCGTAGAACAAGGTGGCTACACACAAGGAAATGCTGAAGATTACAGCAAGGAATTGGGAATGTTTAAATATGAAGTGCTTGCCTTTTTGCAAACATCCCAACCCAAAAGATGGGCTAAAATTTCTGCCATTCACGGAGCCGATACCGATAATAGAATTATTCAGCGTCTGTACAAAGAACTCGATTTAAGAGGCAGTTTAGATGTGCTTAGAAATGGATTTGTAGATTATGGTGTGCGTTTCCAGATGGCATATTTTCAACCTGCTTCGGGACTTAACCCTGATGCGGTGGATTTGTACAATAAAAACAGCCTAAAGGTTTACCGCCAAATCTATTACAGCACCAAGAATAAAAACTCGGTAGATGTTGTTTTGGCACTTAACGGCATTCCTGTAGCTACTTTAGAGTTAAAAAATCAGTTTACAAATCAGAATGTTGGCAATGCTTTAAAACAATACAGCACTACAAGAGACAATAAAGAGTTGTTGTTTGCTTTCAAAAAACGAACCTTGGTACACTTTGCCGTTGACCAAGATGAAGTATTTATGTGCACAAAATTAGATGGTAGCAAAACCTATTGGCTGCCATTTAATAAAGGAGCAAACAACGGAAAGGGAAACCCACAAAATGAAAATGGTTACCGAACGGCTTATTTATGGGAATACATTTTACAAAAAGATAGTTGGATGGAAATTTTGCAGCGGTTCTTGCATTTGGAAACGGAAGAATTTGAATCTAACGGCAAAATTTACAAGAAAGAAAAATTAATATTTCCACGATACCATCAATTAGATGCAGTTCGTAAAATAAGTAACAACGTACTCGAAGTAGAAGCAGGAACAAACTATTTAATACAACATTCGGCAGGTTCAGGTAAAAGTAATTCCATTGCTTGGTTAGCTTATAGGCTTTCAAGTTTGCATAATGACACCGATAAAAGAATTTTTGACTCGGTAATTGTGGTTACCGACCGAAGAGTGCTTGACCAACAATTGCAAAACACCATCTATCAGTTTGAGCATAAAACCGGAGTAGTTCAGCGAATAGATAAAGACAGCACACAATTGGCAGCTGCCTTGGGCTATGGGACAAATATCATCATTACCACTTTACAGAAATTCCCTTTTGTGGTTGATAAAGTTGGTGAGTTGCCCGATCGAAACTATGCAGTAATCATTG
>CAYNKH010000277.1:0-2993 GCA_964397745.1 uncultured Bacteroidales bacterium
TTTCCCGTTTAAGGTTAAAACAGATTTCACCTCAATAATGTGTTCTTTCCAAATATTATTAAGTTCGCAATTTGTTGCCGTAATTGAAGCAGGTCCAAATTCGGGTTTTTTTTGTAACAAAACAAAGCCATAAGTTGCATTTGAAATTTTACAACTGTCTATATTTGCATGGGATAAATCCTTTGAGGCAATTCCAATTCCTGCATTCTCAATTATTACATTTTTAATTGTTGCCTTGGTGTTTTCTCCAATCGATATAGCTTTATCGAGACTATGTCTAATCGTACAGTTTTTTATTATTACATCGCTGGTAGAAAAATCTATCGCATCGTTTCCATTGTATAAAAATCTACAATTATTGAGAGTCCCTGTACAAAAATCTGAGTCGTGAGAATCGCCAAAAGTATTTTGCAACAAACAATCTTTAACAAGAAAATCGCAACGGATTGTATTTAGCATATCTTCGCAATGATTGTTTGTAAATATACAGTTGTAAAACTCAACATCCGATTCGTAAAATGTTACAGCACCAGTTAATGTCCAGCCGTTGTAATCTAATGTGTTAAGGTTGTCGAAAACTACATTGTTAACAATTGATTTTTCTTCAGCTTGCAACACTGTGAATCCATTTGCTGTTTTATCAGAAGAGAATATTTTAATTGGATTTTCTTTTGTGCCATTCATGTTAACATTTGAATTAATAATCATAGCTGATTTGTTTTTTAAATCAATTGTTGTTCCTGGTTCAAAATAAACATCGTAACCAATGGGTGTATAAACATGATTATCAAAAACAATATGTCCTTTAAAGTGAACTTCTTGTTTTTCATAATTGGTATATTTACTTATGTCTGTTGAGTTTGCTGCAATGTCGTTGCGAGGGCTATAGGTTGTTGGCGCAGGCCATTGTACTAATCTCGATTTGTAAATGGTGTCATATATTGGGGTTGAAAAAAACACATACTTATGATTTTCATTATTACTTGAGCTAAATGTAAATTTTTGTGAGTAAGAGTTAGTTTTTTCTAAATTATTTATTTTTATTGAAGCACTTTGTTTGATAGTGTTATCATTTCCAAATCCTAAGATTTTAATGTCATGACTATGTTTAACCGATACATAAATCTCTGATTCAGAATTTTTGTAAAAAGTAACAAAATCGTTAAAGAATGCTTTATTGTTGTAGGTGTTTTTCTTATTTCTAGTTGCACTACTTTTGGTTTTTATGCTGTCAATATATGATTGGCGAGACATATTGGAGTAAAATGCATGTAGTGGTAATTCTAAACTTTTTGAATGTTCAATAAAACTATTTCCATCGAATTGGTAATTTAGGAACTCATGTTTTATTTGGTTTTCATAAATTTTTATTTGATCTTTATATTTATCGAGGTATGACTGAATGAAACTAGGTTTAGAATACTGTTTAAGTAAGCTTATATATTCATTGATAAACTCTTTGTCGGTAATTAAATCCATATAAAAAGGAGAGTAATCTGGTAGTGTCTGGGATTTATCAACAGAGAAATTACAAATAATGTCTGTGAATCCCCAGGTATATATTCCATAGTTTGAAAAGCAGTCAAAAGCAATTGGTTCTAAAAGACATGTTATAGGATTATAATAAAATCTAATATTATGCCATATCGCACCATGGTATCCACCAAATGTTGTTTGTAGAGCAAAATATTTTGCTGTTTGTTTAATATCAAAAACTTCGGATGCAGTTAATTCTCCACTTCTAAATGAGCCTAATAAGTTTTGTGCTATTATAAACTTCTCAAATAAGTTTGCATTTTTAATTGTTCGCCCTTCCTGAAAAGGTTCTATAACCGATGATGCAAAAATAAAATCTTCATTAGTATATAGTTGAATACTTCTTCTGTTCCATATTACACTTTCGTTAAACGAAATAATTGGAGCCTCTCTTCTAAGCTTACTTTCTAAGAGTTGTTTTTGAAAGTGCTCTTCATAGGCATATATCCCTAAAGAGTTTCCATTTACTACTAATGGAATAAATTCATATCTGGTTGCAAGAATATCATTATCGAGAAATACTTTATGAATAAACCATTCATCAATAAACGAGCGACTTGCTGGTGTATGGAGTGAAAAGGTGCAGATGTTACGCCATGAATTATTAGATAGTTTTACTCTGAAAGACCATTTATCACCTTTAAGGTGGTCGAGCCAATCTCCTTTGAATCTTACTTCTCCTTGCATTATTTTATCTTTAAAAGATAAAATTGTGTTTACATAACTATCATCAGCTGTTATTAAAACACCTTTTTTAAAAGCTCGTTCTCTGATTTTTTTTAGTTTGTTGAATTCTAAATCTTCAATAAAAATATTGAAAGAATTTATGGTGTCATAATTGGGATATTCCATAAATTCTAATTGTTCAATTTTAAGGTCATCAAAATAGGATACTTCTTTTTGAGGATTCCAAATATATAATTTAAGCTTATCTTTTGTATAATCTGGTGGGGTTTTGAGTTGTATAACAATTTTTTCCCAGCCATTTTCATCAGTTTCACATGATAGGTTTTGAAAAATATAAACTTCTATTTCTTCTTTTTCGGTGGTTATTTCTTGCATTACTATGCCAGCACTACCTGATTTTCTATAGACTGTAGCTTTATATACTTCGTCTGGACCAATATTGTTTAGTTCTATTAAATTAATAAACTCTTGCTTGTTTACTTTAAGGCTGCTTTTTCCAGAGCGAGAATACTCTTCACAGTTCTTACCAGCAATGTTTATTTTATGTAGTTTATTGCTTGTTAAGAATGTTGTTGTATTGTCTTTTTGGCTATATTTTTCAAAATCACAAGTAATTAGAACTGTTTCTTTGCTGTTAAAATAAAGATATGTTTTTACTAGTCCAAAAAGTAAAACAGCTAAAACTAAAAGTTTTAGCAAGAATAAAATGTTTTTTTTATTTTTCATTTATCTGCTCTTACCTAATATCAATAAAACTAAAGCTTAAATTT
>CAYNKH010000278.1:0-2978 GCA_964397745.1 uncultured Bacteroidales bacterium
AAATCATAATTTATTGAATTACGCAAATCTAACGATTTTTATATGTTTATGTTATTAGCTTTTCTTAAAAAAAAGTTAAATCAATTGCTTTGTAAGTATAAAATAAGTGTTAAATTTACTCTGTAATTGTTTAATATAATATGACCAGAAAATTATTTGATGCACTTGTCAGGCTTTTTGCCATTGCTGCAAATAGAGATGCTGCTGCTAATAACGAAAATGTAAGAGCACATTTCGAGAGTTTTTTGTTTGATTATCTCGATCCTAAGTTTATTAATAGCTTTTTGTTGTTGTTTGATAATTATCTCAATGAGTTTTCTTCCCAGATTTCGGATAAAAAACTTTCGCTAAACTCAGTTAAGCTGATAAAATATTGCGAAGAAACCTCAAAAGCTCTGTCGGATGAAGAAAAAGCGGTGCTTCTCTTTAATCTAATAAGACTTATATCTGAGACATCAGATTTAAAAAACTCTTTGGATTTTATCCATTTAATTAGCGATATTTATAATATTGATATTGCTCAAACTAATAATCTTATTGCGTTTTTTGAAAATCGTGAATGTTCTAATGCTTTAAAATTAGACTTGGAAACAAACCAATTTATTGAGTATCTATATTTTGCTAATGACGTTTATGCAATAAAAAATCTAACAGGCTTAGATTTAAGTATTGATACAGTAAGTTTTGCCTCTCAAAAAACATGTTTTGCGTTAAAAACATCGGTGATAAGTTATAAGCATCAGTTGAAATATTTCTTTTATGATTTAATAAATAGGATAGAGGATAAAAAGGAGAGTAGTTTTAGTATTTATTTAAAAGACATCGAAGTTGTTAAAGGAAAAAAAACAATTTTGCACAAAACTAATTTAAGCCTAAAAAGTGGTGAGTTTGTTGGTATTATTGGGAAAAGCGGAGCAGGAAAATCAACATTATTAGATGTTTTAAGTAATTGCAAATCCGATAGCGGCGGCGAAGTAATTGTTTATAAAGAAAGTCAAGAAGCGAGCAATCCAGTATTTAGTTATCTAAAGCAATCCTTTAGTTTTATTCCTTTTTTTACTGTTAGAGAGCATTTGCAACAGAGATTGGAGTTTTTACAGATAAAAAGACATAACTGGGAGCAACTTATAAATAAAGTGAGCTCAGCTGTAGGTTTGCAAAATGACTTAGATAAAATAGCTGTTAAAAACAGAGATAAGTCTGGACAATTGTCTGGCGGGCAACAAAAACGCTTGAGAATTGCTATGGAACTGCTTGCAAATCCCGATGTTTTTATTCTCGATGAGCCTACAAGCGGTTTAGCATCAAATGATTCATTTAATATTTTATCAATACTTAAAAGAGCATCAATAACTGGAAAACTAATTGTTGCTTCGGTGCATCAACCCGACTTTGATAGTTTGAATTTATTTGATAAAATTATCATTATTGATGAAGGCGGATATGTGATATATTCTGGAAGCCCAGTCTCTGCAGCCGAATATTTACGAAATAAAACAAATAGTGTTGATAAATTATCATTGTTAGAAGAAACTCGAAACCCATCGGTTTTGTTAGAATTGGTTGACAAGGGCAAGAGTGATAATCAGAAAGATTTTTGGTATAAAGAGTATAATAAAAAGATTTTTGTCTTACCAGAAAAATCAGCTATTTCCCAAAATATAACGAGAAATAAAAACACAAAATCAAATATATTTTATTCAATTTTTTCGCAATTAAAACTAAGTTTTAAAATCGATTTCAAAAATTTTGCACGCACAGGCTTATTGATAACAATACCTTTAATAGCAGGGCTATTGTTTGCATATTTGTCTCGTTTTAGTAATCAAGCAGAATATTCATATTACTTAAATCCTAATATTCCTGTTTGGGTATTAATGACGATAATAACAGCCATTTTCACTGGATTGGTAAGCTCTTCAAATGAATTTATCGCACTTCGAGATTTTCATAATGCTGAAAATTACTTTATCAATAAAGATTTTTCTTTATGTCTTGCAAAAATTATAAAATATCTTATTTGGAGCGTCTTTCAGACATTTTTATTAGTATTTCCAGCTATTATTTTACTTAAAATGAATTTTGTTTTTAGTGAAGTTTTTGTGATAATTTGCTTACTAAATTTTTGGGGTGCAATTACAGGCTTGTTTTTAAGCAGAATTACAAAATCAAGTTCAGTTGTTTATTTAATTATTCCATTGATTATTGTTGTAAACATGATTTTTACGGGCGTAATGATAAAATTTGATGAGTTTAATTCCAAAAACATAAAAACAGCTGTTCCAAAAGTTTCATTGTTTATCCCTGCGTACCATGGTATAAATGCACTAATGACCGAAATGTATTTGTTTTATGATAAGCATAATAGAACAATCGAAGAAAAGACAATGCTCTATGAATCAGCTTATTATTTAGATTATTATATACCAGCTTTAAGCGATATATATATACAAGATAGTTTGTGGGCTATTAATTTGCTTGATTTTGAAAAGGAAAAGAATTTATTTATGCCAGAGATTACTAATTTATCTTTTGCAGAAAATCTAAAAACTATCCAGTTATACTATGAAAATCAAAGCAAGCTTGTTTTAGAAAAAATGTCGGATAAATATAGCTTTCCCCAAAATGGGAGCAGTTTTAAAAATCGAAGCATTGATAAAATTGTGGAAAATTATTATTCTAATCCTTTTGTGATTTTAGATAATGAAATACAAAGACGTTTTATGCCAGCTTATTTTCCGCCATATTATAATCAAAAATCTCAAATTTTCCTTAGTTCTTATATTAGCATTATGGGGCAAAAACTTAATAACTATACAGTGGGAGTAATAGCGATTCTATTTTTTAGTCTTATCATGTCGGTTTTTGTGATTTTTAGTAGAAAACCTTATGTTTGATGAGAAACAAATTTCACTTTTTTCCAAAAAAAAAACCTATATGAAAAAAAAGCTTTATCTTTATACTTTATTTACTAAAAT
>CAYNKH010000279.1:0-2964 GCA_964397745.1 uncultured Bacteroidales bacterium
TCTTTGAAAAGAATTAATACAAGTTATCATAAATAACCTTGTGAAACTTGACAACAAAACAATAAAAACATATATATTATTTCGTTAACTATGTGTTTTAAAAAACTGCCTATATGTATATACTTAAAAAAATAATTGCGTTACTTATTTTTGCATTCTCAATCAGTATAGTTTTTGCTCAATCGCCACAAAACATTGACGTAAAAGGACGTGTAATAGACAGCTTGGGGGAGACTGTACCTGCTGCTACAATTATGTTATTAACGAGTTCGGATTCTACCTTAGTTAATTATACTACAAGCGATTCTGATGGAAAGTTTAGTTTTCGTTCCATAAAAAATCGTGGTTATTTATTAAAAATATCACATATCGGTTTTATGCCAATCCAAAAACAAATTCCCATTACTAATCAAGATGAATATAATTTTGGCAATATTACCGTAGAACCAATAGCTGAAGTTTTGATGGAAGTCGTTATAAAGTCTGCCCAAGCTCCATTATTTATACATGGCGATACCGTTGAGTATGATGCCCGACTTTTTAAAGTACCACCAGGATCTACGGTTGAGGATCTTCTTAAACGGCTGCCCGGTATTGAGGTTGATGAGTCGGGAGGAATAACTACAATGGGTAAAAATATTGGTCGCGTTTATGTGGACGGAAAAACATTCTTTGGCGACGACCCAAAAAGCGTTACCAAAAACCTTGATGCAGAAGCCATTTCAAAGGTGCAAGTCTATGACGATCAATCAGAACAAGAAAGACTTACTGGAATAAAAGACGGCTCTGATAATAAAGCCATGAATCTTGAATTAAAAGAAGAATATAAAAAAGGATATTTTGGCAAAGCCTCTGTAGCTGGTGGAACCGAAGAACGTTGGGCAGGTCGAGGAAGTTTTAATCGTTTTAATGAAACATCGCAATTGTCTTTTCTTGCTTATGGAAACAATTTAAACTCAACAGGAGTAAACTGGGAAGACTACCAAGAATTTAAAGGAAGTTCAGCCTACTCTGATTACGATAATGGCGATTTTGGGTTTAATGCAAGAGGTAAAGGACATTACTCAATGTCGTATGTTAGCAATTATTCAGGAAAAGGTTTTTCTGAAAACTATGGAGGCGGAGCTAATTACAACTATTTTAAAGATAAAATAAAATTTAACGCATCATATTTTTTTAACCGTTCTGATATTTTCTACGACCAATTTACAAAACGACAAACATTTTTAACCGACACCTCATTTTTTAGATATGATACAACAAAATATGACCGCCTAAACAATTCGCATAGTATTTCTTCAAGATTAGAAATAGAATTTGATACAAGCAACACATTTATATTTAGAATCAATTCAAGATTATCAAACAGTGCTTTGGATAATTTACAAGAGCAATTGTTTCGTACTGATGCTCCTTTGTATTCGGATATTAATTTAAATTCTTTTCAAGACGAATCTGATATGGACGCATATTCGGTAAATATTCTTAGTCTCTATAATCATAAATTTGCAAAAAAAGGCAGAAGCTTCTCGATTAGTGGAGCTGCAGATATTAGCAATAATAAATCAGGACGATTAACGGACAATATTAATGAGTATTTTATAACACTTACTCCAACAGAGCAACTTAAATATCTCTATGATAACACAAGTTCAGATGAATTATACAAGTCGAGTATAATGTATGTAGAGCCATTAAATAAAAGATTCTCGTTAATGGGCTTTTATAACATATCATCTAACAAAACCCAATCAGAAAAAATAGTAACAGATGAGTTATCAGTTAATAACACATTAGTTGACTCAATGACAAATTTCTATATCCATACTGTATTATATAATCGTCTTGGGTCAAGTTTTTCTTATGCGTGGGAAGGCTTAAACATAAGCCTTGGAGGTGCATACCAAATAATTGATATGAAAGGACGGTATGCTATGCTCCAAGAATTAAACGATTATAATAATCTTGTACCAAAATCTTACAATAATTTTGTTCCTTATTTCCGAACAGACTGGCAATTACCAAATAATATGCGATTGAGTTTAAACTACTCTTACGAAATAGACGAGCCAACAATGAGCCAGTTGCAACCAATTACAGACAACAGCAACCCCTTATATAAAGTGGAAGGAAATTTAGCTCTTACTCCTGAAGTTTACCATAGCATAAATGGAGGCGTCTATTATTGGAATCAAGCTTCATTTTCAAGTCTTTCGGTACATGCTGGTACAAGTATAAAAGAAACCTCAATTGTTTATAATCAAAATACTATTTTTAAAGAAGGTGTTGGATATGTTACTACCTCCAAACCTGAAAATGTAGAAGGTGGGCAAAGCACTTATGCATATTTTTGGGGAAGTGTGCCTATTATAAAAACCATTTTAACTTTTAACCTTTCGGGGAATGTCAGTTTTTCTAATAGCCCCGTTTTTATAAATGGGGTCGAAAACATTACTAATTCTGAGTATTATAGAGGGCGTTTAGGCCTAAACCTTACTTTAGGACCAAAACTAAGTTTTAATTTTGGAGGTAACTTGTCGCAAAACAATGTAAGTTACTCGATTCAGAATACTCAAAATCAGGAAATAATTGGTTATAGTACATCTGGTAGTTTTAAATGGCAAATATTTAAAAAGACATTTATCGAAGGGAATTTGGATTGGAACAATTATGAAAGCAATAAACTTGATTATCGAGCAGATATTTTAGTTACAAACCTATCTATTCGACAGGTATTCGGCAAAAAAAACAGATTCGAGATGCGTTTAGCAGGTTTTGACTTATTGAATCAGAAACAATATCTTTACCAAATTGCTTCTGAAAATTACACGGAATACACCATTGCTCCAACATTGGCACGGTATTTTATGCTTAGCGTAGCATATAATCTTAAAGGATTTGAGACAAAAATTGAGAAAAATAGATATTAATAAATGACAATTAAAAACTAAATAAATGAAATTG
>CAYNKH010000280.1:0-2955 GCA_964397745.1 uncultured Bacteroidales bacterium
TTATACGTACATAGTTAATTAAAATTTAATAATAATGATAAAACAGAAATTTTCATCACGTCACATTGGTCCGCGTAAGGAGGATTATTCGTCAATGCTTGATAAATTAGGGGTTTCTACAATAGAGGAACTTATGAGTCAGATTGTTCCCAGTGGTATTAGGCTAAAAAAACCTTTAGATATATCGGAGGCTCTTTCAGAATACGATTATCTTGGTCGAGTAAAGGCAATTGCTGCTAAAAATAAGAATTACCGTTCTTTTATTGGAATGGGTTATTATGGAACTGCTGTTCCGTCGGTAATTTTACGTAATGTCTTTGAAAATCCAGGTTGGTACACCTCATACACACCATATCAGGCTGAAATTAGTCAAGGACGACTTGAAGCATTATTAAATTTCCAGACAGTTATAACTGAATTAACGGGAATGGAAATAGCTAACTCTTCGCTGTTAGAC
The DNA here is from genome assembly GCA_964397745.1 of uncultured Bacteroidales bacterium. Classification (GTDB taxonomy): domain Bacteria; phylum Bacteroidota; class Bacteroidia; order Bacteroidales; family ML635J-15; genus Bact-19. The sequence goes on from CAYNKH010000280.1 coordinate 458, forward strand.
GAGGGGTCGGCTGCTGCCGAAGCTATGAGTATGATGTTTGATGCACGTTCGCGGCAGGATGTTAAAGCTGGTAAAAACAGATTGTTTGTTGACGAGGATATTTTTCCACAAACGCTTGATGTTATTCGCTTAAGAGCAGAACCTATTGGTGTTGAGGTTATTACTGGGAAATTTAACGAATATGAGTTTACTGATAAAGATTTTGGAGCAGTTGTTCAATATCCTTCAGCAAGCGGAAAAATTAATAATTATTCGGAATTTACTGAAAAAGCTCATCAAAAAGATATTCTTGTTACCGCAGTTGTGGATATAATGTCTTTAGCCTTACTTGAAGCTCCTGCAAATTGGGGTGCAGATATTGCTGTTGGTTCTACTCAACGATTAGGAATTCCAATGGGTTATGGTGGTCCTCATGCGGCATATCTTGCTACTGCTGACAAATATCAACGAAATATGCCAGGTCGTATAATTGGGGTTTCCAAAGATAAACATGGCAATAGAGCATTACGTATGGCATTGCAAACTCGTGAACAGCATATTAAACGCGAAAGAGCAACATCTAATATTTGTACTGCTCAAGCTTTATTGGCCACTATGGCTGGAATGTATGCAGTTTATCATGGTCCGCAAGGAATGAAAAATATTGCCAATAATATATTTATTGCAGCGAAAAATATAGCGTGTGAGTTAGATAAGCTTGGTTATAAAATAGTACACGAAAATTTCTTTGACACTCTGAAAATCGAATTGCCTAAAAATGTTAAATCGTCTGATATTCAGAAAATTGCTCTTGAGCAAAAAGTTAACTTTGCTTATCTTGAGGATAATTTTGTGAGCCTTAGTACTGATGAGGTAATAAATCTTGACGAGCTTAACAAAATATTGTCAATTTTTGCAAAAGCGAATAACAAGAAATTTAACGCATTAAGTGAATTAAACAATAATCTTGAAATAAATAAAGAATACTCACGAACTGGTGATTTTATGACTCAAGAGGTTTTTAATAAGTATCATAGTGAAACTGAAATGATGCGTTATATTAAGCGTCTTGAGAATCTTGATATTGCTTTAAACCGTTCTATGATTTCATTGGGTTCATGTACAATGAAGCTGAATTCTGCAAGCTCGATGCTGCCTCTAAGCTGGGCTGAGTTTGGCAATATTCATCCTTTTGTTCCAGTTGATCAAGCCGAGGGTTATCAAGAGCTTATCAAGGAATTGGCAGATGACCTTAGCGAAATTACTGGTTTTGCTGATACAAGTTTGCAACCAAATTCGGGAGCAACTGGAGAGCATACTGGTTTGATGGTCATTAGAGAATATCATATTTCGAGAGGAGACGCACATCGTAATGTTTGCTTAATACCATCGTCAGCACATGGAACAAATCCAGCAAGTGCGATAATGGCAGGAATGGACATCGTAATTGTTAAATGCGATGAGAACGGTAATATTGATGTTGAAGATTTGAGAGAAAAAGCCATAAAGCATAAAGACAATCTTTCGTCAATAATGATTACATATCCTTCAACTCATGGAGTGTTTGAAAGCGAAATTCTCGAAATGATGGATATTATTCATGAAAATGGTGGTCAAGTTTATATGGACGGAGCAAATATGAATGCACAAGTCGGACTTACTAATCCGGGAGTAATTGGTGCTGATGTTTGCCACCTTAATTTACATAAAACATTTGCAATTCCTCACGGAGGTGGTGGACCAGGCGTTGGACCTATTGGTGTAGCTAAACATCTTGTCGAGTTTTTACCTGGACATAAGATCGTTAAAACTGGTGGTAAGAATGCTATTAAAGCTGTTTCTGCTGCTCCTTATGGTAGTGCTTTTGTCTTGCCAATCACTTATGCTTATATAAAAATGCTTGGTGAACCAGGTTTGAAACATGCGACAGAGATTGCCATGCTTAACGCAAACTATATTGCACACGAGCTAAAAGGATATTATGAAGTTCTTTATACTGGTAAAACTGGACGTTGTGCTCACGAAATGATTTTGGATATTACTAAATTTAGACAAGAATATGGCGTAGAGGCAGGCGATATTGCAAGACGTTTGATGGACTTTGGTTTTCATGCACCAACACTTTCTTTTCCTGTTCACGAAACTTTAATGGTTGAACCTACCGAAAGCGAAAGTAAAGAAGAACTTGATCGATTTATTGAGGCTATGAAGATAATTAAACAGGAATGTGACGACATTAAATCGGGTAAATTAGATAAAGAAGATAACCCAATTAAAAATGCTCCACATACTCAAATCGAATGCGTTGCAAATGAATGGACACACTCTTATAGTAGAGAGAAAGCTGCATTCCCAGTTGATTGGGTACGACTTAATAAATTCTGGCCTTTTGTCGGAAAAATTGATAGTGCCTACGGGGATCGAAATTTGATGTGTAATTGTGAGCCAGTGGAAACTTATATGTAGTGGTTTTTGTGATGCTGTGATTCTGTGAGCCTGTGATGCTGTGATCCTGTGGT
>CAYNKH010000281.1:0-2955 GCA_964397745.1 uncultured Bacteroidales bacterium
GATAACACTTTTACACTCAAAAATGTGTTTTATTTATGAATTTTTCGGGTTAAATTCTACACTATCGCCAGATTCAGTTACAAAGGCAATAATTGGACAATATTCTGGATCATGGTCTCCATTCTTTTCATCGTTGATAGACGGTTTCTTTACATATACATCTACAACTACTCCTGTTACAGTTACAGAATCATCGATAAATTCATCTGTCTTCATATGTGAGAAGATTGCGAATACAATTGCTGCTAAACCAATTACTATGGTAATCCATGGTGAGTTAAATTTGTTTTTCATAGTTTTATATTTAATTATTCTACAATAATTTTAATTTCAGATTGAGATATCACTACAACTTTATCAACTTTCTGCTCAGTGATTGTACCATCATCTTTGATAACTGTTTCCATGTATCCATATCGCTGTAATCCAACACTTATGGTTAAAGTATGCTCTCCTGAATCCATATAATACAATTCGCTAGCTAGTCGCGAGAAATCGTCGTCACCAGTATTCATAACATATATTTGCATTTGATCCCAGGTTGAAGTTGGCGTGATGTAAACTCTATCAACTTGTTTATTATCAGCATAAGCAATAACAATAAATTTCTCTTCTGATGACAAACCATAAGAAGCTATTGTCTTAGGAAAATAGGCTCTTGCATAAATTGTCTCATCTGCTCCAAAACTTGTTTTTTAGTTCAGAATTAGCTTCCTCTCCTTTAGAAATTGACTCATTAGCAAAAATCACATTTGCAATTCCATCATCACTTATCTGTTTAAAGGTTGATTTTTGAGCAAAACAAACAGCTGACCCTAAGCTCAAAACACTTAATAAAATTAAAAAACTCTTTTTCATAATTATTGATTTTAGTTTGTATGACACAAAGTTACTGCAACAAAAACCTGTATATAAGAGTGATTTTACTTAAATTTCATTAGGGGATTTTACTTAATGAGTGCTTGTCAATAATGTCAGAACTCCTGACAAGCCTTGATTATTAGTTACTTTGCCATTTTTGTCGTATATCCAACTGATTTCTTGTTTTTGCAAAAAAAAGTTTTTATTATGCAAAATGATACCGAACGCAGGTTTTGAGAGTTGTGCTGGATTTCGAGTGAGTAAAGTGAAAAATGAGTTAATATTAGAAGTGTACTCTGTATCACAGGATTACCGAATCACTTAAAATTCAATTATATTGTTGCGTATTCCAAATTTAACTAAATCAATAATTGTGTATAGGTTAAGTTTATGAAAGATTCGATTTTTATGTGACTCTACTGTTCGTGGGCTGATATGTAATTTTTCTCCTATTTCTTTGTAACTGAGTCCGTCACCAAATGCACTAATTATCTCAAATTCTCTTTCAGACAATTCGTTGATTAGATTTATCGAATACTCTTCTGATATTTTATCTTTCTTAAGGTAATTCTTTAATATGATATCATTAACGTAATTACTATAATAGTGATCTCCATTATAGGCCTTGTTAATTGCAAGATACAATTCGTCTTCTGAGCAATCTTTAGGCAATATTGCAACTACACCAGCATCGACAGCTTCTGAAATCGTGTCTGAGGTAATATATGCTGATAAGATGATTTTTTTAATTTGAGGATACTCTGACTGTAAAATTGCAGCAATTTCTAATCCGCTAGTTTTTGGAAGCTCAATATCTAATAAAATAACATCTGGGATACTATTATTTAACAATTTCAACAATTCGTCTAAGTCTGCGGCATCACCAATAATATCGATATCCTCAAAAAATGATAACAAAGCTTTAATTCCGCTACGCACAATTGCATGGTCGTCAACAATTATCAAACTCTTTTTCTTCATTTATTCTGGTTTTACTGGTAAAGTAAATATAAACTCGGCACCAACACCTTGCTCTGATTCAACACGTATGGTCCCATTATTCATTTCGACAAACTCTTTACAAAGAATCAATCCAAATCCAGTTCCTTTGTTCACGTTATCTCCAATAGATTTTGGATCTACATCAGTTCTAAAAAGTTTGCTCTGATCTTCTCCATTAAGTCCAATTCCAAAGTCTTTAACTTTAAACCTTAGTTTTTTTGATTCTGAATTAACAATTATATGAATCTCCGAATTGCTAGAAGAGAACTTAATTGCATTTGAGATTAAGTTTCGAAGAACTGTTTCGATTGTATTTTTATCAGCATAAAAGGTTAAAGACTCATCACAATATAAACGTAATCTTACACCTTTGTTTTTTGCAATTTGCTCAGTAGCACTAATTACATTTTCACAGAATAATTTTGCACCTAACACTTCGGACTTAATGTTAAGTCTTCTACTTTGAGCGATAGCCCAATCCAATAAACTCTTGATAAGCTCTTTATTTTGTGTTGCCGTAATATTAAGTGTTTTCAGATTCTCAGAGAGCCTTCTTGCATCTAATAGTTTATGTTTTCTTGATATCATACCTGATAGAGACTCAAGTAATGCTGAGTAATTACTTAAGTCGTGTGAAATAATAGAAAAGAATTTGTTTTTAGTAGCGTTCGATTCAGATAATTGCGAGTTTTTCTCTTCTAAAATTAAATTTAACTCTGTTCGTAATTTGTTGCGTTTATACAGAATGTATGCTATTATAAGAGTTGATAATATACTTATAATCAGAAAGATTTTAAAAAGTTTGTCATTCGCTATTTGTAAACTTTGAATCTCACTTTCTTGTTCCAAAAGTAAAATTTCACTTTCCTGCTCTTTTATCTCAATTTCTTTATTTTCAGTATCAAATCTTGCTTGCATCTCAAGGATTTCTTGGGCACGTGTGGATTCGTCAATTTCGGTTTTCAGTACAATATACTTTTCGAGATATTCAAGAGCCTTGAAATTGTTACCTAATTCGAGATTATATTTATAGTAAAGATACAGTATTTTAAGCAATATATCATTTTGCTCTAAGTCTTTGGCAATTGTATG
>CAYNKH010000282.1:0-2924 GCA_964397745.1 uncultured Bacteroidales bacterium
TTGTATGTTTGCAATGTGGTTATTAAATTGTCCGATTTATAGGGGGTTAAACCATAACCAATATATAGACTCGTGTCGAAATGATTTGCAAGCAAAAAAGAAAGCAATAGATGATTATAAAGAACGTTTTAGTGCAGGTAACAATACAGTTGTAAATTTTTTAACGGCTAACGTAAAAATAGATGCCGATGATTATAAAATACTTACTTTTTATGTGAACGAAGGATGTTTAGGCTGTTCCGACGCTGTATATAATGAAATTCTTAATAATAGAGATTTTTTTGAAGAAGCTCAGTTTTACATAGTGGCTTCGGCAAGTAGCAAAAGCGAAGCAATGGCAGAGTTAAGCAAATACGACTTGCAAGATTTTAAAAATCTGGTAATTGATTCAACAAATGTATTAAAAAGACTTGCAGGCACAAACGGTTTGCTAAACCTACGAATTACAGTAGTAAAAGATAAAATGGTAGTTCTGGATTCTATTTATTCGGTCAGAGACTTTGAAAAAGAATTAATACCCAATATGTACGATGCACCTCCTGTATTTTCAGGAGAAGTTGTTGTTATTATTGAGCAATAATCTAACCCACTCACAAACAGCATATTGCAAAAGTTTATGAGTAGTTTCAAGTTTTGAAACAACATTTTTCATATATTTGCTTAATAAAAATATTGCCCAATGAAATATATGTTGGTATTCATAATTGTTTTTTTTCTGTTTTCATCAATCCACGCACAAGTAAAATGCTTATCGGGGGATTGCGAAAATGGTAAGGGTACCGCACAAATAAAAGAAGACAACAAAAAGATATACTATTTTGGAAGCTTTTCGAATGGGAAATTCGATGGTTATGGAGAGTGGGAAACAACTGAAAGATCTTTTAAAATAAAATACAAAGGTCAGTTTAAAAAAGGAAAATTTGAGGGACGAGGCGAATACACCAAAGAGTCAAATGAGTATTTATACAGATATTCAGGGAACTTTAAAGACTCAGAGTATCACGGTCAGGGAACTTGTGAAACACATTACAAAAAGTCTAAAAAATTTGAAATTAAAGAAGGCGTTTTTCATAAGGATAGCTTAAACGGATTAGCCAAAGTTATCACACAAGATTTTACTTATATCGGTTATGTTAGTAATGGTATTAGACATGGATTAGGTCTTATTGCATTTAATGATGGCGAATCGTATAGTGGATATTTTGACAATAATATGTTTTCCGATTTTGGTTATGTAAGCTACAAAAACAAATTTAGAGTCGCTGGTCAGATTATTGACGGAATGTGCTGTAGTGGATTTATTGTTTCATATACTTCAAAAGGAGATTATTTTGTAGGGCTAAGTTCAGATACAGTTTTCGGTAAACAAAAATACGCAAGCAGCAATGATTATTATGTTGGGCAACTCGAAGACGGAATTAAAAAGGGACTGGGTGTTTTATGGACAGGTGCATCTGGACATTTCAAATCATGGGAAACAGACGACCCCGATTATCCTGACACATTTTTCTTTTCAAAAAAAGACACTGCTTGCCTTACTGGAGATTGTAATAATGGTATAAATTTAATGATAAATCAGGGAATTAAACATACTGGTTATTTTACTAATTCTATTGCAGATGGCTTTGGTGTTCGCGAATTTCCTGACAGTACCACATATTATGCTTATTTCGATAATGAAACCAGAAATATGCAAGACAGCACTTGTATAATCGAAAATCCTGACAGTTTCTATATAAGCGAATGGAAAGATTCATCACTTTTTGGCAAAGGAATAATAATTGAAAAATCTAATAAAAAAGTATATATTGGTGAAATATCTGGTAATAAACCCAATGGCAAGGGAATACTTGTAACTGAAAGAAATCAAATATTGAAAATTGGGCAATTTGAAAATGGCGATTTTATGGAGAATGAATAATTGGGTTTATTAACAGACAGTCTTTTTAAATGTATATATTTGTTGTTTAGATGAAAAAAACAAAGCTTATAATATTATTATTGTTTCTGCTCATAGCTTTTAAGTTACTTACTCAGGAGATTAATGACTGTGTAAACTCACATACTTGTGAATTTAATAGCAAAGATAACATCGTTCTTAAAGACACTTATGCCAAATATAGGTTCTTTATTTTAGGTGAATATCACTTTGAAGATGAGAACTCCGAAATTTTTATGACTGCTTTAAAGAACCTTTATTATAATGCAAACGTTAGGATTGTTTTTATGGAGACAGGCTTTGCTACTGGGTTAAACATAAACGAGTTTTTGAAAACAGGGGACAAAGATAATTTGTATCGCATTAGTGAAAATCAACAATTTACATCAGAGCATTTTATCAAATTAAAAAAGTTTTATGACCAATTACCAACCGACCAAAAGTTTAAAGTCGTTGGTGTTGATCTTGAAACTTATGATATTAGTTCCAACTTTAAACCAGTAGTAGAAAGACTTTTTAATGACAGTATTCCTGATTATTTATCAGTTTTAATTAATAAATTTATTGACGTATCCATAGAGTATGACCAAAATGCCAGAGCGACTATTTTTAATGAAATTTATTTCGACTGGAAAACAAATAAGCCTAAATATTCTGAAATTTTAGGAGGAAATTACGATATATATTCAGAATTGATGATAAAAACAAAGAAATCCTGTCGTTATGAATATTACGATTATAACAATAGCAATGATACGACAAAACTAAAGCGTCGCGAGTCATATATTTACCGTAACATCATTTCTGAGATAAACGAAAATCCTGACTGCAACTATTTTGCACAATTTGGAATTGCTCATATTGGGCTACAAAAAGCTGTTGGGCAAAAGAAAAAATATGAAGTCAGCTCTTTTATAACGAAGCTCAATAAATATGAGAACTCTCCTATTAAAAACAGTGTCTGCTCCTTTGCAATTATATATTA
>CAYNKH010000283.1:0-2919 GCA_964397745.1 uncultured Bacteroidales bacterium
AAGAATTAATACAAGTTATCATAAATAACCTTGTGAAACTTGACAATAAATTTTAAAAACATGAGACGTTTTACTACATTATTTTTTACTATTTTCATATTTTTTGCAACCTATGGGCAAACTGATATATTTAATATATCTGATTCAAATAAACAAATAAACACAATATGTGCTAAGAGTAGTGCAGGGTTAATAGTAAATGAAGATACTTTAATTTCACAACCGAATACAACACTAAATGTAGCACCAAGTACAAATATACTTTATTGTGTTCGTTCTAGCAGTTGTCCCTTAACACCATCTGGAATTACGGGGCCTGAAATAGTTTGTGTGTCGGACTCATTTACTTTAACAGCCGAAGGTGATTCATTAGATGGTACTTATTCTTGGTATGAAGGAGGGTGTGGTAGTGTCAATGATACTTTTATAAAATTTGGAAAGTCAATAAACATTCAGACAAGTACATGGTCTACTGGCTATAATGAAGGCAACTATACTTTTTATGTTCTTATAAGTGGCCCTGGCGGATGTGGGTCTACAGGTTGTGCAAGCAAAACAGTTAAGGTAGTTCCTATCCCACAAGTTCAGATCAGTTCTTCCACAAATGTTCTATGTAACGGTGAAAGTACAGGTAAAGCCACAGCAGGAGCAGATAATGGAACCTCTCCATATACATTCGCATGGAGTAATGACCAAACAGGGGCAACTGCAACAGGACTCAGTGCAGGAACATATTCTGTAATAGCAACAGACGCTAATGGATGTACAAATGATCAGGGACCTGAAGAGGTAACAATTACTCAGCCGTCTTTAGTATTAAGTGCAGGAATTACTAATAATACTGGTTCAACAATACTCACATGTACAAGAACTTCAATATCTGTAACTGCAACAGCAACAGGTGGAACAGGTAGTGCTACATACAAATGGGATAATAATTCAACCAATGCTCCACGAAGTCTTACTTCAGCAGGAACATATACTGTTACTGTAACAGATGCAAATGGTTGTACTGCAAGTAAAAGCATTACAATTACAAAAAACATTACACCTCCAACTGCAGCAATTACTGGCACAAGTACTATTTGTCCTGGTGAAAGCACTACTTTAACTGCTAGTGGCGGAGGAACTTATAATTGGAGTCATAGTTTAGGCACAGGTTCGAGTAAAAGCGTAAGTCCAACAACAAATACAACATATTATGTAACCGTTACAGGTAGTAATGGATGTACTGCTACTGCAAGTAAAACGGTAACTGTATTGCCTGGCACTCCGGCACAACCATCCGCCATCACAGGAACGACTTCGATTTGTCCTTCTGTAGGTACCGCTTACAGCGTTACCAATGTTACTGGTGTAACATATAACTGGACGTACAGCGGAACAGGAACAATTACGGGTAGTGGCAACAATATATCACTTTCTGCAACTACGAACGGTACATTATCTGTAACTGCTTCCAACAGCTGCGGAACCAGTACTGCTCGTACACAGGCTATTACGATATTGCCTGGCACTCCGGCACAACCTGGAGTAATTAGCGGCACAGTTACACAATGTCCAGGATTAACAGGACAAGTATATAGTATTAGTGCAGTAACGAATGCTACAACTTACATTTGGATTGTTCCGGTTGGCTGGACGATTACAGCTGGGCAAGGTTCCACATCCATAACAGTATCGATAGGTACTGCTGGTCAAAACGGTAATATTGGTGTTACAGCTGGAAACAGTTGCGGAACCAGTTCTCAAAAAACATTGGCAGTAACGGTAACACCAAATGCAAATGCTGGAACTGTAACTGCTGGAACAACACCACAATGTATTGGTCAAACTACAACATATACAGTTTCTGGCCTTGTTCTGGGCGGAGGAACAGGCGGCTGGACCAGTAGCAATACTTCTGTTGCAACTGTTAACGCCTCAACAGGATTAGTAACTGCTGTTGGAACTGGAACTTGTAATATTATTTATACTGTAACAGGAGGTTGTAACGGAACGCCGTCAGCTTCTAAGCCTTATACTGTCGACCCAAGCCTTCCTGTATCCGTAAGTATCACAGCCTCCGAAAACCCAATTTGTTACGGTTTAACAAATACATTTACCGCAACTCCAACAAATGGGGGAACTCCATCATATCAATGGAAACTGAACGGTGGAGATGTTGGAACAAATTCATCTGTGTATTCAAACTCTACATTGACAAATGGAAATACAATTACTTGTGTTATGACTTCTAATGCAACTTGTGCAACTGGCTCTCCTGCAACTTCAAACTCCATTATAATAACTGTTGCAACTCCATCAAACAACGGATTAGTAGATGAAGATTATGTTTGGTCTGGAAACACAGGTAGTGATTGGGAGATAGTGCCAAATTGGTTGGTTTATAATGGCACAAACTTTAGTGTTGCATCACAAATGCCAAGTGTTAATGATAATGTATTTATAAGAGCAAATGGAACTTGCTTTACAACAATTCCTGAGGTAAGTACCATAGTCGAAGCAAAATGTAATGATTTAACGATTGATAACAACAATACGCTTTTTTTAAATACAAATAGTAAACTTAACATTCATGGAAACCTAAGTAATAATGGAAGCCTGATTGGAAATGATGCCACAAGCATTGAAATTTTTGGTAATTGGAACAATTCAGGAATTTTTAACGCAGGTAATGGAACTGTTAACTTTAAAGGATCCACTACTCAAAAAATTATTACTGGAGGAAATGCTTTTTATGATATATCTTTTAATAATTCTCAAAATGGAGATGTTGATATTATTTTATTGTCAGACGATTTAAAAATTGAAGGAAATGCAACATTTACCAACGGTATCATAAATACTGGCAGCAATAAATTAATATTTACCGAATCTGCAACAACTAACGAAGGTACTGTTACAAGTTTTGTTGAC
>CAYNKH010000284.1:0-2913 GCA_964397745.1 uncultured Bacteroidales bacterium
TCAACAAAGGCTATGTTTTAATAATTCCAGATTATAAAAAAAGTAATTATTGTCTCGAAATGTATGCTCAAACAATTGCTGATTATCAAAAATATCCAACAATAACATGGATGATGGAAACACAAATACCTAATTTTCAAGAGACATTTGGTTTACTTTTACCTGGGCAAAATAATAATGTCGCTGGAATCTCGACAGGTGGGAGAGGAGCGACTCTTATGGCCTATTATATGCCCGAAATTTTTAAAAATGTTGCCAGTTTATCAGGCGATTTTGATATTACTAAAATGCAAAACGAATATCTGTATTATTCATTTATTGGACATTATACCGATTTTCCTGATAGGTGGAAAAAAGAATGTTTTGCTTATGATTGTAAAAATTACAAAGTCCCTACTTATATTGGTCATGGTCAGCTTGATAACGTGTCGCCAGTAACTCAAAGCAAAATGATGTTCGACTCAATAAAATTACATCATCCAAAATTAAAAATTATAGGACATTTTCCAGAATATGCTGCTCATAATTACGATTACTGGGAAAGTGAAACCGATGCTGTATTAAAGTTTTTTGATTGTTGTGATTAAAACGGTTAATCTATTCACAGTTCACGGTTCACGACGGATTTTTATGAAATCTGTTTAATATTTACTTTAATGTTTTTCAATACAACATCCCAATCATCCAAAGAGGAATAATATTTAGTACTCCTATCTCAATATTATCTTTTACAATAAATGCATTTTGCAAATTTTCAATCTGTTTTTGGGTTTTATTTTTGCCTCCTATTTCAAAAACATATTTATTATCAACAATAAAATCTCCTTTCTCAATTAAAGATAGATTATGCAAAACACTTAACTGAGAAATAAAAAAGCTTTCCCGTAAACTCCCTTTATCTGGTTCTCCATTACTTAATGCAAAGCTCAAATTCGGATTGTTCAGCCAAATTTTATCCGGTTTATTCAAAATACTAATACTTTTGGTGTGCTTATATAATATATGAATAAGTTCTGCTTTATCTAGTAATTGTAGTGCTTCTACAATTGAGTTTCGAGACAAGCCGACTTTTTCGCTAAGCTTGCTAATATTAGGTGTAAACGGAACATTTGCAGACAAAACATAAAGCAATCTTTTTATTTTAGCAATATTATTATAATCTAAAGATGTAACTGCTGGCAAATCGACTTCTAAAATTAAATTGATAATGTTTTTAAGCTGTTGATAATATTCATTTGAATTACTATTATAAAAAGGATATGCTCCATATTTTAAATAAGATGAAAAATGCTTTATTGGCTTTATTATTTTTACCAAATCTAGACTAATACTTTCATGTTCCTTCAGTAAGTTTTCTAATGATATCTGTGGTAAACTAATATTTTCATAAAGCATCATATACTCTCGAAACGACATTTCTTTCAAGACATAAGATGTTGTTCTACGACTTAAGTCTGATTCTCCTTTGTAAACATCTAGTATTGAGGATGATGTAAATATTACATTAAGTTCAGGAAAATCATCATAAATCAATTTTAATTCACGAGACCACTCAGGATACTTATGAACCTCATCAAATAAAAGTAACTTTCCACCGTGTTTTACAAACTCTTCTGCTAATCCATACATTGTGGAATTTGTAAAAAACAAATCATCTAGTGCTACATATAATTTCATTATATCTTTTCTTGTAGCAGCAATTTGCAATATTATTGTAGTTTTTCCAGTTCCTCTAGCACCTATTATACTAATTTGTCGATTTTCAAAATTTATTTGATTAAACAAATACCGTTTAAATTTCAGAGGAGTATTTTGAATTTTTAGATTTGATTTTTGTAATAAACTTTCCATAAATGCTTATGTTTTTAGCAAATATACAAGCTTTCTACTTATTATCAAAGCAATTTTATATTTATTTTGCTTTTTTTATAAGCAATCTGGTAGTAAACACCAACTCAAACCTAACCTCACGCTTCTCCTTTATTTAACCGAATGCTTACTAAAATCAAAGGTGGCTGAGCGTTATACTGCAATGCACTGTGCTACACTGCAATGGCCTGCCGAAATGTCTCGAAGCCACCGATTATTGATTGTTTTCCTCCTTTTCCTCATGATAATCCTGCTCCGTATTAACATCCCAAATATTTGATTTGTCTATTCTGCCATCAACGATGTTTTGAACTGCTGTAATTGCTGTTAGCATTGAGTGGTCTGAGTTGTTGTACCGGTGCATTCCGCTGCGTCCAATAAGATATAGTTTTTCAATTTTGTCAAGGTAGTTTCGCACTTGGTCAAATTCATCATAAGCACCAAAATAGACAGGATATGTGTCTTCCATTTTTATGATTGTTGAGTCGATTAAGTCATCTTTTATGATAATCCCAACCTGCTCGAGTTCTGCGACTGCCATATCAATAAAACTTTGGTTTTTCATTTTCCATATCTCATCATCAGGGTCGCAAAAATATTCTAATCCTATCCAAACTTTGCTCTCATCATCAACCATAAAGGGACTCCAATTGTTAAATATTTGTATTCTTCCCATTTTTACATCCTTTTCTTGCATGTAAATCCAGTTGTCGGGAATAAGTTTGTTAATTGTTTTAATTTGGGTTTTGTTCTTTATTGAGAGCTTGTCTAATAGTAATCCTACTGTGATAAAATTTCTGTGTAATAGACCATTTGCAATTTTATTAATATTATCGGGTATATTTTGCATTGCATTTATTAAGTTTTTTACAGATGTTGTACTAAATACGTAATCTGTATCAATCTCAATAATTTTATCATCTGTACGATATTTGACTGTGAAAGATTTGCTATCATTGTCTTGGAGTCCAATCAAGTTGCTGTTCATACTAATTTCGCCGCCTTTTTCTTTTATTAAATCTGCCACATGTTCCCATAATTGTC
>CAYNKH010000285.1:0-2872 GCA_964397745.1 uncultured Bacteroidales bacterium
TATTCTGCCACTTTCGATTATAATACTAAAATTAATTGTATTTTTATATCCTTAAAGAATCATATTGTTGAATTAGAAAAGATATTAAAAAAATAAATATATGGGAATATTAAACAAGTTGAAGAAGGAATTTATTGATATCATTGAATGGTTAGACCCTAGTAATGATATTATTGTTCATCGTTTTGAAAGATATCAGAACGAAATTAAAATGGGATCAAAACTTACTGTTAGAGAATCACAGGTTGCTGTTTTTATTAACGAGGGACAAATTGCTGATGTGTATGCACCTGGAATGTACACGCTAACAACAGAAAATATGCCGATATTGACAACGCTTAAAGGCTGGAAGTACGGTTTTAATAGCCCTTTTAAAGCAGAGGTGTATTTTGTGAATACCAAAAAGTTTCTTGATAATAAATGGGGAACACCTAATCCAGTAATGTTAAGAGACGCCGAATTTGGTCCTATCAGAATTAGAGCGTTTGGGAACTATGAATTTAGAGTAACTGATGCTGCAATCTTTATACGTGATATCGTAGGTACAGACGGAAGTTTTACAACAGAGCAGGTAACTAATCAATTGAGAAATATTATTGTAACTCGTTTTACTGATGCAGTAGCTGAGTCTAAAATCCCTGTTTTAGATATGGCGGCTAACTATAATGAGTTCTCCGAAGTAATTGGTAGAATTATAATGGAGGAATATAAAGCTTATGGTTTAGAAATGACTAAATTCTTAGTCTCTAATATATCTCTTCCACCAAATGTTGAAGAAGCTCTTGACAAGCGTTCAAGTATGGGGATTATTGGAAATATGAGCCAGTATTCGCAATTTCAAGCTGCTAATGCAATGGAAGCCGCTGCTACCAATCCTGGTGGAGGTGGAGCTTCAGAAGGAATGGGAATGGGAATGGGGCTGGCTATGGCTAATACCATGATGACTAATATGAATCAAAGTAATCAACAGCAGCCACAACAGCAAGGCGGAGGAACTCCTCCACCTATGCCACCTGCTTTAACTTTTTTTGCAGTTGTAAACGGACAGCAAGCTGGTCCTTATGATTTAAATACATTAAAACAAATGGCTGCGAATGGATCATTATCAAAAGAAACTCTTGTTTGGAGAGACGGAATGGCGAATTGGACTGCAGCTGGGCAAGTTCCAGAAATGACGCAAGTGTTCGGTGCTACTCCGCCACCAATACCACCACCACCAGTGCCAGGAACTTAAAAATATTACGGGTGTGTTATGCACCCGTTTTTTTTTGTAAAATTGTTAGTCTTGATATAAAAATCTTAAGCTTTCTTCACTTTTAAAAAATATTATGTTTTTTTTGTTATTTTTGAAACATTAAATATTTTTAAATGTTTAAAGATATAGTTTAATTAAATATTGTTCCATGGATAAAACATTTCGTATCCGAAAAGGAGTGGATATAGATCTCAAGGGTAAAGCTAAGAACCAACTTATGGCTGATCATAATCCCGAACTCTTTGCTTTAAAGCCTATCGATTTTTTTGGACTTGTCCCAAAATTGAGTCGTAAAGAAGGCGAAAAAGTTAAACAAGGAGAGCCTGTCTTTTTTGATAAATATCGTCCAGATATAGTTTTTGTGGCTCCTGTTGCTGGACTTATAAAAAAAGTTGTGCGAGGAGATAAGCGCAAAATGCTTGAAATTATCATAGAAAAATCTGATGAACTTGGAAAAATCAAGCATAATATATCGGAAGATGATTTGAAAAATGCTGAGGCAATTAAAAAATTGTTTTTAAATGCTGGCATTTGGCCTTATATCAAGCAAAGACCTTATGGAGTAGTTGCTAATCCAGAAACTAAGCCACAGGATATCTTCATTTCGATGTTCGACTCAGCTCCTTTAGCTCCAGATTTTGAGTTTATTCTTAATTCTGATAAAGAAGAGATTAATTTGGCATTAAAAACCATTAAACTTCTAACTGACGGCGACGTATATCTTAGTTTTAAGAAAGGCTCAAGGCTTGTTGATTTAATTGAAAATAAAGAAAATTACAAAATCAATTACTTTCATGGACCACATCCTGCTGGTTTACATGGCGTGCAGATTAATAAAATAAAGCCTATCAATAAAGGCGAAATTGTGTGGACTGTTAATGCTACAGACTTGCCGATTATTGGAAGTTTTCTGAAAACTGGAATTTATAATCCAGAAAGAACTGTCGCTCTTGCTGGTTCAGAGGTTAAAGAGCCTGCTTATTTTAAAACTACTGTTGGAGCAGATTTAACACAATTGTTAAAATCTAAATTAAATACTGATGATAATCTTAGAGTGATTTCTGGAAATGTTCTTACAGGTTCTAATATTTCGCATAGTAGATTTTTGGGCTTTTTTGATAATTTAGTTACTGTAATTCCCGAAGGTAATAAGCATGAATTGTTTGGTTGGGCCTTACCAGGTTTTAATAAGTTAAGTTTGACAACAACTTTTATGTCAAAATTATTCCCTCGCAAAAAATTTGCACCTGATACAAACTTACATGGTGGGAAAAGAGCCTATGTTGTTACAGGACAGTACGAAGCAGTTTGTCCAATAGATGTCTATCCGCAATTGCTTATTAAAGCTATTCTTGCCGAAGATATCGATAAAATGGAGCAAATGGGAATTTATGAAATAATTGAAGAAGATTTTGCATTATGCGAATTTGCTTGTACATCAAAAATGGATGTGCAAGAAATTGTGCGTGCTGGTCTTAATTTGATGATTAAAGAAATGTCGTAAAAAATAATAATATGAAGTTTCTAAGAAAAAGAGTAGATAAAATTAAACCTCATTTTGAAGAAGGGGGAAGATTTTATTTTTTGCATTCGGTTTTTGACGGTTTTGAGACTTTT
>CAYNKH010000286.1:0-2869 GCA_964397745.1 uncultured Bacteroidales bacterium
AACGTGCTTACGGTCATAACAATTTTCGTAACGGAGCAGTAAACGGTCTTATCGAAACCGTAGACTCTTGTTATCTTGCCTGTGGCTCTTATCCTGTGGCAAAATATGGAACAGGTAGTGGCGAAATACTCTGGGATGGATGTTTGCGTAAAATAAGTTGCGATGGCGATTTATTGTGGACTAAATATTTAAGGAGTTACTTGTTAAGCCATACCGGAGATATATATTTTCAGAATAATATTTACTCTATTGTTGAAAAAAATGAAAACATATATGCTGTTGGGTGGAATTATGGATATGTTTCATGGAAAGACAGAGGATATCTGACAAAACTTGATAAAGAGGGCAATTTATTATGGAAACGTGAATACTATGCTTTGGACACGAATACCTATTCACAGTATTTAACAGTTCTTCAACCAACAAACGACAATGGTTTTATTCTGGCAGGTTATGGAAATGAATATAGTACGCATGGTTACGACCCACCCCAACAATCCTGGTTAGTAAAAACCGATAGTATGGGCTTAGATGGTTTAAGTAATGTTGAACTTCCTGATTTAAATATAGATTTAGACTTACCCGAGAGTGTTTGTATTGGCGATACAATAAGTGTTTATGCCTATATCTCTGGCAAATCAGCACCATACACAATTGAGATAAGCAACGGTCAGTTCATCGACAGTATTTATTATCCACCAACTTTTGTTCCTGTAGAAATTGGTCTTACCCATGTCGATTTGGAGTGGGGTGGCTCTACCTACTTTCAGCAAACCATAACCGAAGCTACTCTTACAAACCATGAGTGGGGTCAGTGTATTGCAAAGCCGGTAGATTTTTATACACCACTGGTTGCTGGCACAACAGAACTTCATATAACTGTAGTCGATGCTTATGGCGAAAGCAAAACAATAAGCAAAGAAGTTAATGTTGTCGATTGTGGAGTGGAAATTGCAAAAATTGAGGTTTGTCCTGTAAAACTTTACCCAAATCCTGCAAAAGATAAGATTTATGTTGATGTAGGTGATTTTGGCTTACTTCGACAGGCTCTGCACACCGCCGCTCAATCACCTAACAATATGCAGGTGGCTGATCATCCGGCTGGCGGACGAAGCAACTGGTTAGGAAACGCTGAAATTTTCAATTCTTTAGGGCAACTAGTTAAAATAGTAAATGTTCATAAAGGACTAAATATTATAAATATTGCAGATTTTACCAGCGGAAATTATATTCTAAAAATTAGTGCAAATAATGAAAACTTTAGTTTAAGTTTTGAGAAGAAGTGAGCGAGCGAGCGGCAGGAAATATACAAATATGAGACACGTATGATAAACCATATAATGAATAACGACAGTACCGAAAACGGAACAAAAGAGCTTATTGCGTATTTCGAAAAGCAAAAGCCGGACTCTTATAAAGCTTATATTAATATTTATAAACTGCAGCAGTCAAAATCCGATTATACAGGTTCAAAGAAAACACTCGATGAGCTAAGGAATTATGCTTATGGAATATCAGGCGAAAAATCTCATGAGATACTTACTTTTTGCGATGTAAATGAAGTTTATTTACAAATTATCGACGATATCGAAAAAGACAGTAAATATCTTGACAGTAAAAAAGAGATGTTATATAATGCAGCCCTTGAGCAGTCGCCAATGTACTCTGCAATGGCAGAAATTCTTTATGAATTTGCTACAGACAGCGAATATGCCGAATATACACCATTACCATGGGTAGAAATGTCTCCAAAATCTGTTGAAATGCAATCAAAACCTAAAAATATATTTAAGCCTGAGTTAAAGGTTTATCCAAACCCAACTCAGGGAGTAGTATTTGTAGAATACGATTTTAATAAAACTTATGGTGAGGAATACAACCTACTCTTAAAAGCAATTGGATATGAACATAAAGACGATTGCAATAAAGGGGAAATAAATGTTTATTCTGAAGAAGGTAAGTTATTGCAGACAATGCACTTAAATGCTGTTTCAGACCTAAAAACTATTATTGTTACAGATTATAAACCGGGTATTTATATAATCGAAATATCTGATTGTTTTGGTAATACAAATTCCGTAAAAATTACAAAAACAAAATAAACTTATAAGCAAGTCTTAAAAAGGCTTGCTTATTTTTCTTAATTTAGCACAATGAATAAAACCTGTTTAATCCTAATATTTGTATTTGCTCAACTATCTTTTTATGGACAAGAAGTTTTTAATAAATTAGTTGTAGATACAGTATCTCACATAACAAGTAGTGTTATAACATTAGATACGAACTACGTTTTTTTATCAGGAACCAGAAATGAATTTGATAATAGAAGTTTTGCATTAAATTACACAGATGAATTAGGAGTTAGACAAGAAAAAGAAATATATGGGGATGAGAATATAGAATATTGGGAAGGATTAAATAATTCTTTTAAAAAGACAGATAGTACATATATTTTAGCAGGGTCAATGACTGCATCAGACTCTCTAGGAGTGTTTTTATATGAGTTTGATGAAGATTTAACACCATTATTATTTTCGGCAGTAATTTATGATACATTATGGATAAAGGGGTTTAATATTGTTAAAAGTGAAGATGGATTTTATATTACAGGGCAAAAATATGATTATGATTTAGAGAAATATAGGTTATCACTAATAAAAGCAGATAATGATGGCAATTTCTTGTGGTCAAAAAGTTTTGGTGATGTTTATGAATCAGGAAGACAAATACTATCAGATTTTGATAATAATCTATTAATGGGAGGTAGAACATACAGTTATCCTGTTACGGTAACAAATGAAGACTGGTATTTAATAAAAACCGATACTGCAGGTAATGTAATTTGGGAACGTGCTTACGGTCATAACAA
>CAYNKH010000287.1:0-2869 GCA_964397745.1 uncultured Bacteroidales bacterium
AATGGTGCTAACAAAGTAAATCATTCTAACTGCTCGCTCGGATTTATTTGCAATCCAATTGCGTTGACTATCTACAAAAATTAGTAAAATAAAACCAAAAAAAGTTTTCGGTATTTAAAAATTTTGTACATTTGAAAAATGAAAGTGTAGTATTAAAATAAAAATACGACAATAAATAAGTATAGTGTTTTATTTTATCTATTTGATAATTAAATTGTAAGTAATTGTAGTAAAAACTATCGAAATAATATATTAACTAAATTTGAAAGGGAATAATATGGCAAAGAAAACATATCAAATTCAGATAGCATTAAAAGGGGTTAAACCTAAAATATGGAGAAGAGTTTTAGTAGATTCAGATATATCCTTAAACGATTTTCACAATATTATTCAAACAACAATGGGTTGGACAAATTCGCACCTTCATTCGTTTTCTGATGGTTTTGAAGAGTATGCACCAGAAGACTTAGAAATAGATGACGCAATAGATTCAGAGACTGTAAAATTGGATGAAATGTTGCAAGTAGAAAAAGATAAAATTACATACGAATATGATTTTGGCGATGGTTGGGAACATAATATTATACTTGAGAAAATATTGCCTCCTGATACTAAGTTGCAAATGCCTAGATGTATTGCAGGTAAACGAAATTGTCCTCCCGAAGATTGTGGTGGAATATGGGGATATGAAGATTTGCTCGAAATAATTAATCAGCCAGACCATGAACAGTATAAAGAGTATAAGGACTGGTTAGGAGATGAATTTGACCCCGAATATTTTGACATGGATGAAATAAATGATATGTTATAATTCTAAAATATTTAAAATATATTTCGGTCGTTTCGATATCAAATTGGTATTATTTTTCTAAATTCGAGTGAGAAGGAGTTTTTTTTAAAGACACTAAATACATTTTGATAAATATTATTTTGTACATTTGTACATAAAAAAATAAAATCATGAAAACAAAAGTAGTATTTACTATCATTCTTACAATATTATTGCTGCAAAGTCAAGCACAAGGTTTAGTTTTGCAGAGCAAACAAAATAAGCAAACAACAAATATTACCTTAGGTTGTGGCAGTTATGATTTAATGCAACATCTTGATAATAAAAAACCAGGTTTTTTGGATTTATCAAATAAATTAATGCAGAATATTAAAAAAAACATTTCTAATCAACGCAATACAAAATCTTCAGATAGCATATATGTTATTCCAGTTGTGTTTCACATAGTTTACAATAATGACTTTGAGAACATTCCCGATTCTGTAATTCATAATCAGATTGAAATATTAAATCATTGTTATAGAAGAACAAATTCTGATACCACAAACACTCGCCCTGTGTTTGATAATATTGTTGCTGACACCAAAATCGAGTTTGTACTTGCCGAAATCGACCCCGAAGGAAATCCTACAACAGGGATAACAAGAACACAGACAGATGTGGAATATTTTGGTGGCATTTTAGCTTACGGCCCAGGTCAAGACCAGGAAATTTCAGATTGGGCTAATGATAGTTTATTATACAATTTATTCCGCCTTACAAATGATACTTTAGGAGGTAAAAAACCTTGGAATCCTGATAAATATTTGAATGTCTGGACTGGAGATTTGAGAATCCTTGAACCCGAGTTCAATAATTACAAAGAATTAGTCTATTTTGGATTATCAACTCCCCCAATGGATCATCACAATTGGCCCGATTCGGTATTAAACCTTATGAACATTTATGAGCAAGGCATATTACTACATTATATAAACCTCGGAGCAAATAACCCAAACTCATTTCCAAATCCATATCATATATATAACGGACTTATTACTACTGGTAAAATACTTGTGCATGAAGTTGGTCATTTTTTAGGTTTACGCCATATTTGGGGTGATGGAGATTGTAATTTTAACGATTTTATATACGATACTCCCAATGCTAATGCTTCGAGCCAATATAATTGTGATAAAAATCGCAATACTTGTGTCGATGATATTTATGGCATAGACCCACCTGATATGGTTGAAAATTATATGGATTATTCTAATGGAAATTGTCAAAATTCTTTTACTATAGGGCAAACTGACGTAATGCATTATGTGTTAAACAATTATCGCCCAGAACTTTCAAATACAGTAGAAATTAATAATATTGAAAATAATCAATTTTATCAAAGTTTTAATGTTTATCCAAATCCAACAACTGGAGCGGTAACAATAAAATCAAAATATGATATTGATGATTTTCAAATTATCATTCATGATAATCAAGGTAGATTAGTTAAAAACACGTGTTTTATGGAGAGTAATACTCTAAATTTCACAATTGAAGGAAGTAGAGGCATTTATTTTATGGAGATTATCTCAAATAATAAAAGAGCGACATTCAAAATATTAAAATTATGACAAGAATAGTTTTTTAGTTTTATTATTGTTGTCTATTTTACCCCTAAGCTCTGCTCACTCGGATTTGTAATTGCTCTGTTCACTCGGATTTATTTGCAATCCAAGTGTTGCGGCTACTGTTGGCAACTTTTGACTTAAACCCATCAGATTGATGTAAAATGCTGAAGATCCCCATGTTTAAGCTACTTCTATTTACTTATCTTTTATGGTAATTTATAAAAAAACAATACTTGTAAGATATTGATTACTATGAAGTAAGCTAAGGTTCTTTTTATTTTTTTCTCCTTTTTTTACCAGCCAATATTATTGTTAGTTTAGCAATGTTTTTTTATATTTAAGCGTTCCTTTTTCTTACATAAACCAAACATAACCCACGTAGGTATAACAAACAGCTATTGAAATATAAATTTAGGGGGGCAATATAATTTGTTTGCATTTTGTATAATTGTTTTGTATATTTACATGT
>CAYNKH010000288.1:0-2854 GCA_964397745.1 uncultured Bacteroidales bacterium
AAAAGAGTTTTCATATACAAATGATTTATTATATACTTTTGAAATAAGAAATTTTTATCAATATGAAGTACCTCATTTATGGCAATACGATATAAGTAAGTGGCAAAAATCATATATTTTAGATTCAAAACAATTAATTGCAAATCTTGGGTTTCCAACGCCTGATTTGCACCTTACTCCTTTGAATACAATAATAATATCTGGGGATCTTGCAGATACAATTGCAGAAATACAGTTTCCAAATAACATCGGATTATCATGCAGTGTTAACCAAAATGTTTTGACAATAAGTAACAATACTGCATGGAATTTCCCCAATTTTGTGCGTTCCTACTTTAATACAGATTCAACAGCTTATAATAATTGCAATCTAGTGTCTGCGGATGATGTTATCAGGAATCAGGTTTTTGAGGTATATCCAAATCCCTTTTCCAAACAAGCAGAAATAAATACAAATAATCGTAAAATTATTTATTGCAAACTATACGATTTAAAAGGAAATCAATTATCTGAAAACAAAGAATATAAACTTAAGCAAGATGACTATAATTATATATTCACCAATAAAAAACTGAAAGGAGGAATTTATATTTTAAGCGGTGTGTTCGCCGACAAAGGACAATTTAATATTAAACTTAGTATTAACAAATAAAATTAACAATTATGAAAAAAACAGTTTTTATAATAGCAATTATGTTGCTAAGTAGTAGCCTATTTTCACAGTGGAATATAGGTGGAAATCCCTTAAATAGATTTGGAGCAACAGATTGGAACTGGTGGGGTAACAATAACATCCGTTCTATTGGTATTGGTCATCAACAAACAATATTTAGTGAAGGTTGGACTACGGGTAATCCCCCACGAGCAGCTTTGCATGTAAATGCTCATTATTTGGATAATCCGCCAAGTTGGGTATTTACCCCTGGTCAGGTATTTCGTACCGATGGCCCTTTGAATCGAGATAATATGTGGCAAATGTTTACAGGAAATAATTATAATAATTCTACTGAAAAAGCCCGATTGTATGTTGCGGCTGGCAGTTCACATTTTTCGCTTCAGGCCAGTGAGGGAGATATGATTTGTAATACTGGTGGGTCTATTCAACGAATGCGAATTATGGGTAGCAACGGCTTTGTTGCCATTGGTCAGGATTTTAGCAATCCATTATCCCTTCTTAATATTGATGGAACAAATGATAATACTGGTGAAGTTTTTAAAACAAATACCCTCAATGGCTTAAACGCATCTTGGCGTATGTGGAGAGCCGATAAACCTATTGGTAATGTTTTTAGCAGGGCAAATGGCGAGAGCATTGACAGAGATAATTTTTCAATTCAAGCAACTGCAAAGGATATTACTTTTCATACGCAACCTCTTGATGTTAATAATGATGGAATTGGGGAAGAAAGAATGAGAATAGTAGGAGTTGAGCATGATTTTGCAGGAGTTACCGTAAATCCTGGTAATGTGGGTATTGGGACACAACATCCAACTCAAAAAATAGATGTAAATGGCAACGCTCGCTTTAGAGATTTACCAAATTTTCATAACGAAAACCTTACAAAATGTGTGGTTGTAGATGATGAAGGAGTGCTGCACTGGAGAGATATTACAGATTTATCTGCCCCTAGTTATGATTGGGATTGGGAACATGTTGCTTCTGGAGTGTTTTCAGGTCATTCTAATCCTCTATTTAACGAAAACAGCGTTTACATAGGCGTTAATCCACAAGATATTCCATTAATCACAGACATTATAACAGTAGAAGACAATTGCGAAAAATTTGGCGTTTTTCATAATGAAGGTTCACATAATGTAACGGGAGCAGCTCTGTCTATTTCAGCAGTTTTTATAAACGAATGGAGTCCAGCATTACTTGCAGCAAATAATTACAGTATTTATTCCAAAGCAATTGGAGAAGGTACTCATAATTACGGAGCTTATTTTGTTGCAGATAATTCTCAAAATAATTATGCTGGTTTTTTTGAAACTCCGGCTTTATCAACTGATAGCTACAATTATGCTGTATATAGCAAAGCACCGCTAATTGAAAATTCGTTTGCAGGATATTTTGATGGTAATGTCAATGTTGATGGTGACCTTACTATTTACGATGAACTTGTATCCACATCCGATCAACAATTCAAACAAAACATAAATAATTACAATGAAGCATTAACAGTAGTTCGCGAATTAAATCCTGTCACTTTTACTTTTGATACAGTAAATTTTGATTTAAACCTATCATCTGGGTTGAAATATGGATTTATTTCACAAGAAGTTGAACAGCATATTCCAGAATTAGTCAAAACAAAGAAAATCCCTGCTAAATATGATTCATTTGGTGATGAGTTGAGTCCTGAATTAGATTTTAAAGCATTAAATTACATTGGTTTAATCCCTATTACTATTGGAGCAGTCAAAGAACTTGACAGTAATTTTGCAGAAATAGTAAGAGTTCCCGAGCCGCCTGTACTTATTTCACCAGAAAATAATGATACAGTATATGCTACTGGTTACGAAACGAAAGTATCGAGTTTTAGCCAGTTTTTTACTTGGCATGCAGCAGATGATGCTTTATGTTATATAGCTGATTATTCTTATACTGCCGATATGTCAGACGTATTTAGATCTCAAGTAATTTTTGATACAATATTAAATATGGGTTTCCCATATCAACATGATACAGTAATCTAT
The DNA here is from genome assembly GCA_964397745.1 of uncultured Bacteroidales bacterium. GTDB lineage: Bacteria > Bacteroidota > Bacteroidia > Bacteroidales > ML635J-15 > Bact-19. The sequence continues at coordinate 2,698 of CAYNKH010000288.1, forward strand.
TGGGCTGTAAAATCTGTTGGTGCATTTGGGCTAAGTGAATATTCTACAATAAGAAATTTTATTCTACACTATACGTATAAAGATAACTATACAAAGTCTGTTTCAGAGTTGTCGGATATTACATTAAAAACCAATGTAAACAATATAGAGGACGCTT
>CAYNKH010000289.1:0-2735 GCA_964397745.1 uncultured Bacteroidales bacterium
ATTTAAACATTGTTGCTGGTGCTGATACATCAACATGATATGAATAACTTGAGCCAGAGGAGGAAGGAGAGTTTTCGGGCGAATATCTTTCATCATCGGGGTTTGTACCAGCCACTGAAAGCACATTTCGATAAGAAGCAGGATAATAATTTGTTTTTGCATTTGTATTTCCAGCTGCCGCAACAACAAGCATATCATGATTTATAACAGCATAATCAATCACATCTTGAGCCATTCGCTGATAATATGTTCCTCCCCAGCTACAATTTAATACATCAACCTCATGGTCGGCAGCATAAACAATAGATTGATATGCATTTTCAAGCATTCCCTCAGAATTCATAATCTTTAGAGGTAATATTTTACACTTAAATCCAGCTCCCGAAACTCCAATACTATTATCAGTAACAGCACCAGCAATACCTGAAACCCAAACCCCATGACTACTAACATCTACTTGAGTATTGTTATTATTTTCAGCAAAATTCCAACCTCTAAAATTATCTACAAATCCATCCATATCGTCATCTATCCCGTTAGGTGGGTCGTTATAGTTGGTTTTGACATTATCGATTAGGTCATCATGTCCAAGGTCTATTCCAGTATCTGAAATTCCAATTACAATATTAGTGTCGCCTTGATGAATATCCCAAGCTTCGAAAGCTTTTATATTCGTTAACCAATATTGGTCAGTTTGATTAAGAGGATCATCAGGAACATATAATAATCCTACATTATAAAGTGGTTCCACATACTCGACTAATTTATTATTCGCAAATAATTTAATCGCATATTCAACATTAACTCCTACATTAAGTTGGTATATGTTAGAAACATCTGACATTTTTTGTCCGTAAGCATTAAATTTACTTTTTGGTGGCTGAGCATTGGGAAACATTTGCTTAATATCATCGACTTTGAGCATTTCGACAAGTCTTTTAAACTCTGTGTTAGACTTAAAATTGTTTTTAAACTCTGATTTTATTTTAACAATGATAACATTGTCTTTATATTCAGGGTAAGTGGTTGTTTGAGCATTTAAGATATATGCAAAAGCTATAAAAGAAACTATAAAAACAAAAATACGCTTCATAATTTTATTTTTTTGCAATATACAAAAAAAAGTGGTTGACAAATGCCAACCACTTTATTTTAATATCATTTTTTCTAATTTGAGACCTGCTCGACATTACCAATAACTTTAAGCACAACACTTGGTTGTTTTGGGTCGTTAGTAATTACAGTAATAGTTTTATTTTGACGACCTCTTTTACCGTTAGAGTTAAAAGTGACAGTAAGATGGCTTGTTTCACCTGATTTAATAACCATTTTTTCAGGATTTGTTGCAGTACAACCACAAGATGCTTTAATTTTACGGATAATCAAATCGCTTTTACCTGTGTTTTTAAAAGAAAAGTTATGAGTAGATTTTTCTCCTTGCTTTAAAGTACCAAACTCAAACTGTGTATTATCGAATTCGATTTTAGGAGCCTGAGCCAACTCATCTTCAGTTAGATGTGTAAAATCTTCCTCAAGCGTAGCACTAATAGATATACGATTTTTATTATTTTTCACACCATTAATAATAACATTAATTCTATCCATAACAAATCCCCAGTCTTTCTTTTTACTTGCGTCATATACCACAGTTATATAGCCAATTCCGCCGTGTTTTTCGTTAGGTTTCATACCGTCAAGAACAGCAGGAGTAACAGAAATTTTAAGATGTGCTGGAACACTTTCAAAAGTAAGAGTAATAGGCTCCGTGCCCATATTCACAATACCGAGAGTGTCAGTATAAGTTTGATTGTTAAAAGCTTTATTAAACGCTAAGTGTGAAGTTCTTAATCTAAGGCTGTCAAATGCTTTCGGATAAAAATCTTCTATACCTTTTTCGCGAGGCGTAACTTCACCTGAAATACGCAACAAAGTAGTAGGATTTTCTGTGTTTGCTGTAACCGTAACAGATTTATTGAATTTGCCAGGTCGGTTTCGTGGATTATAAGTAACTTTCACAAAGCCTTTTCCGCCTGGTTTTACTGGTTCTTTAGTATATTCTGTTGCAGTACAACCGCACGAAGCTCTAACATTTGTAATATATAGAGGTGTACTTCCTGTATTTGTAAAATCGAAGGTTGCCGATTGCGGTCCTGCTTCTTCTTTAATTGTTCCTAAATTGCCAACTACTTTGTCCCACGAGATTGCGGGTTCCTGAGTTTGGGAAAAAACAAGTAGCGTAATAATAATTCCTAATAATAATAATCCGGTTTTTTTCATAATAATAATAATTTTAAATATTTGTGATACTATTGCACTTCAGCTGGTATTACATCACCCATAATTCTTAAAACGGATGTTGGCTGAAACTCATTAGTAGTTACTGTAACAGATTTATTAAACTTGCCTGGTCTTTTATTCGGATTATATGCAACTTTAACATATCCTTTATCACCAGGTTTAATAGGTTCTTTTGACCACTCGGGCGAAGTGCAACCGCAAGATGCTCGCACGTTTGTTATATATAAAGGCTCATTGCCAGTATTAATAAATTCAAAATTCGCAACTACTACACCGTCAGCTTCTTGAAATTTCTCAAAATCATGTACTGTTTTATCCCACGAAATAGACGGTCCGCTCTGTTGTGCAAACAACACACTTGAAATCGCCACAATACCAACAAATAATAATATTTTTTTCATCATTTCAATAATTTAATTAATATTTTGAATTTTCTC
>CAYNKH010000290.1:0-2733 GCA_964397745.1 uncultured Bacteroidales bacterium
CTGACGAAGAAAAACAAGTCTCAAAACGACGTAAAACTCTTGAAAGAGAACTTGATTGGGTAAGAATGTCACCTAAAGCACGACATGCAAAGTCAAAAGCACGACTCTCTGCCTACGACAAAATGTTAAATGAAGATACAAAACAAAAAGAAGAAAATTTAGAAATATTTATTCCTAATGGTCCTCGTTTAGGTAATAAAGTAATAGTTGCAAATAATATATCCAAAGCTTTTGGAGATAAACTTCTATTTGAAGATTTTAGCTTTTCACTCCCACCTGCTGGTATTGTTGGGATAATTGGACCAAATGGTGCAGGAAAAACTACGCTATTCCGTATGATTATGGAACAAGAAACACCGGATTCTGGTAATTTTGAAATAGGCGAAACCGTTAAAATTGGATATGTGGATCAAGCTCACGCAGAAATAGACCCTGAAAAATCTGTTTATGAAGTGATTTCTGGAGGAAACGAATTTCTTCAAATCGGTGGTAGAACAATGAATGCAAGAGCTTATACAGGTAGATTTAATTTTAGTGGTGCCGATCAAGAAAAAAAATGTGGAGTGCTCTCAGGTGGAGAACGCAACAGACTGCATCTTGCAATGACATTAAAATCCGAATCAAATGTTTTACTCCTAGACGAACCAACAAATGACATCGATATAAATACACTTAGAGCATTAGAAGAAGGACTTGAAAACTTTGCAGGATGTGCAGTAATTATTACCCACGATAGATGGTTTTTAGATAGAATTGCTACGCACATAATTGCATTTGAAGGCGACTCCGAAGTTGTCGTTTTTGAAGGTGGCTTTACTGAGTATGAAGAGAATAAAAAGAAAAGATTGGGCGATGTAAACCCTAAGCGTATTAAATATAGAAAACTAAAGTAATACTTAACTAATTATTTGGCAATTCATTGTACATCAGCACTTTATAACACAAAATGTAATGATTACAAAAAATATACAAGTTAAAACTATTCTAACAATTTTTAGCATATTAATTGCTATACAACTGTTTTCACAAATAACATTATCCAAAAAAGATAGCCTGCTCAATGAATTATTATTTCAACATGATACTCTTAAATCAAACACATATTCAGAACTAGCCTATCTTTACTTAGATTCAAGCGGTAATAAAGCAATAAACTTTTCTGAATTAGCTCTTAAATATGCTAAAATTTCAAACAACCAAAACGACATTGCTTACTCTCACATAATGATAGCTTCATCTTTTCTTGCCAAAAGTGATTATGCAAAAGCCTTAGATGAATTTGAAAACGCCGAATTGTTTGCTAAATCAGAAAACAACAATTATCAACTACACACTATTTACAATAATATTGGAATTATACACAAAATTGGAGAAAATTACGAACTCGCATTAAAATACTACAATAAAGCTTTATATAACGCTGAACTTTGCAATGATTTACATAGTGTTATACAAACATATAATAACATCGGAAACATATATGTAACGATAGATGATTGTAGCAGTGGATTAAGATATTATAAAATGGCAGAGGAAAAATGTAAAATTTCTGATGAGTTTTGTCCACATTTGCCATTAATTTACAATAATATCGGTTATGTGAATTTTATAAATAACGAATATTCACAGGCTATGAATTCTTATAATCAAGCTTATCATCTATTAGATAGTCTTGATAATAGTTTTGGAATGGCAGTAATTTTAAATAATCAGGCAGAAATATTAATACAAGAGAATAAATATGACGAGGCAGAAAAACTAATATTTAAAGCAGATAGCCTACATTCAACAATGGATTATAATGATTCTCGCAAAAATCTATATTACACTTCTTATCAACTTTATAAAAATTCTGGTCAATTCGATAAAGCCATAAAATTCTTAGAACTACACCACAATCTTAAAGATACCATATACTCTCTCGAGTTAGCAGAAAAATTGTCAGAAATTGAAACAAAATATGAACTGGATAAAATAAAACTCCAAAATAAAACCAAAGATTCTCAAATTAATCAACAAAAACAGATTAACATAGCCTTAATTATCATAGTAGCAATCTTTCTAATTCTATTAATTTTCTTAATAATATTATTTAAACAAAAGCTTAAATTAAACCGCACTTTAAACCAAGCTAACAAACAATTAGAAGAAAAAAGTATTGAAATATTATCTAACCTTACTTATGCAAGAAAAATACAACTAAACTTGATGGGCGGTCAACAAAACAGCCCAAATTTAGATTATTTTGTGTTTGACAAACCTCTATCAATTGTAGGAGGAGATTTTTATTTAATCAGAAATAAAGGAAATAAAACATATATTGCACTCGCCGACTCAACTGGTCACGGTATTTCTGGCGGCTTCTTGTCAGTATTAGGAGTTGAATTTTTATCGCAAGCTATAGAATTATTTTCAAACACATCAGATATACTTAACTACCTAAATAATAAATTCTATACTTACGTTACTAAAAGTAAAGATTTAGGACATGAATCTATGTGCATAAGTTTAATTTGTGTAGCAGATAATAAAATAGAATACTCAGGATCTAAACAAAAAATATGGCATTTCTGTTCTGCGACCAATGAGATTATCGAATACAAAACAGATTCACAAATAATAGGAATATCAGAGAATATTAGTTTTTCTTCCAAAAGCATAAATTTAAAAGCTAAAGATTTGATATATTTATCAAGCGATGGTTTTCCTGATCAATTTGATAGTGCTAATCGT
>CAYNKH010000291.1:0-2704 GCA_964397745.1 uncultured Bacteroidales bacterium
TACAGCTCAAACTAAGAGAGTTTTGGAAATTAAAGTGATTCAGTGATTTTGTGATCCAGTGATTTTGTGATCCAGTGATTTTGTGATCCAGTGATTTTGTGATCCAGTGATTCTGTATCCAGTGATTCAGTGATTCAGTAATCCTGTAAATACTTTTCACTCTTCACTCCGCACTCTTGACTATTTAGAAGTAAATTTCATTCTCTCAAACAATTCCTCCAAATTTACCACAGCAATTCTTGATGCAATATCAGAAGTAGCATACGGGAGAATTAGTGTTTTATTAAATATCATCCCACCACAAGAATAAATGACATTTGGCACATATCCTTCTCGTTCTTCTTCGGTTGCCGATAATAATGGTTCATCTAAACATGCAATTATTTTTCTGGGGTCTTTTAAATCCAACAATATTACACCAATCGAATATTGTCGCATGCTACCTACGCCGTGTGTAAGCACTAACCAGCCTTTGTCGGTTTCTAATGGAGAACCACAATTTCCGATTTGTACAAATTCCCACGAATGCTTTGGTCTTTGAATAAGAGTAGCAGTGTGCCAAAAATGCAAGTTATCGGAGAACATAATATAATTGTTTTCACCATCCTGTCGTGAAAGCATGGCATATTGGTCATTCACTTTTCTTGGAAAAAGAGCCATCCCTTTGTTCTTAACTCCTTCGCCGTTGAGAGTAATAATATTAAATGTTTGAAAATCTATTGTTTCAATAAGTTGTGGTAAAATGCTATGCCCGTTATATGCAGTGTATGTTGCATAGTAGGTTTCTTTGCCATCTTCGTGAGTAAATTTAACAAATCGAGCATCCTCTATTCCTTTACTTTCATTAGATGAAACAGGAAATATTACACGTTCGCAAATAGCCGTTTCATCATCAAACTTAACTTTATAGTTTGAGTCTGCTAACCAATTAATTACGTTAATTGTCCAATGGTCTGTTTGAAATTCGGGGTGCATGTAAACTTCTTGAATGCTTAACTTTAATTCGGCATGAGTAAAAAAGCTTGGGAGTTTGTTCATTATTGTTATACTTGTTGTATTCCAAGCTTCTAAGTCTTTTAATTTTAATTGGAACAAATTGGTGTCATAAAATGGGTCGTGAACCATAGCAGGGGTTTCGACATATTCTGAGACACTATCAAAGTTAAAAGAGAAGTTTTCGTCTATTATTCCGCTTCTAAATACGATTGACGAAACGTGCCCTTCACCTGTTGCTCTCAAACTCATAATAAACCTTAAGCTGCCTTTTGGAAGTAAGCTCTGGTCGGGATGTGGAACAATGGATGGGTTAAAAAGTGCGGCAGATTCAATTGAGTATTCCATCGTCAGATAGGCTCCAATAAGTAGCTTTTGAGTTTTGTTAGGATTTATTCCTTGTGGGATATATTCTGATATTTTATCGTAATGCCTCAAAAGTTGATTTTCTATGTTTTTATGACGATTGGCAAAAAGTTGTAGGGTCTCCTGCAGTAGTTTTTTTGATTCTTCTTTATTAAGTTTTAAAACTCGTCGTATTATATTGCCTATTCGTGGCAATTCACTCGGAATATGAGGTAGTGTTATTACGCGCGAATTATCTCCTACAATTTTTAATTTTTTTCGCTTCACAATTCGCTTTAAATCCATTGATTGCTCCATAAGTTTTTTATTTATTATTATTTGTTTAAGATTTGTTTATAAACATTAAAGTAAGCATCAACCATTTTGTCGAGGCTAAAATTTGCTAATGCCCAATTACGGCACTGTTTTCTGCTAATGGTCTGTATTTCACTTAAAATTTCAACAGCCTCGTCTATATTATTTACAAGAAAGCCGGTTTTTGCATTATCTATTAATTCGGGCATAGAGCCTCGATTAAATGCTATGACAGGCGTTCCACAAAACATTGCTTCTGCAACGCTTAAACCAAATGGTTCGTCAAAACTAATGGGATGTAACAAAGCAAGAGCCTTGCCCAATAACTTGTCTCTTTCTTTGGGGCCAGAGTTTCCAACATATACAATGTCTGTATCATTGATAAAGGGTTTTACTTTTTCCTCAAAATAAGCTTCGTCTTGAATTAACCCCGAAATAATTAACTTCTTTTTTGCTTTTTTAGCTATCTGAATAGATTCCCAAACTCCTTTATCTGGATGTATTCTACCAAAAAACAGCAAATAATCTTTAGGGTTTGGATTAAAAGTAAAATCTTTACTGTCTATACCATTATAAACTGTAGCAATATAATTAAGTTCGGGACTTCGATCCGAGTTGCTAATTGAAACATAAAAATTGTTATTGTTGTATTTTCTATATACAGGTATTATCTGTTGAGACGAAAACCCGTGAATAGTTGTAACAATGGGTGTTTTAATTAATCGTGAATATGTAAGTGGCAGGAAATCGAAATTATTATGAATGATATCAAACTTCGATGCTTGTTCCATCAAATTACTAATATGCAGACATTCCCATACTTTGGGGTCAAGAGATTGGTCTTCGGCATAGGCCGTTTGAGAAACATATTGCAGCTTTGCATCAGTTTGTGAATTTCCTGTGGCAAACAAGCTAACTTCTACTCCTTTTTTTACTAATCCTTCGGTAATATTTGATGCTACTTGTTCCCATGGGCCATATTTTAAGGGCGGAGTACGCCATGCTATAGGAGCTAAAATTGCGACTTTCATTTATATTGTTTTTATCTTAA
>CAYNKH010000292.1:0-2649 GCA_964397745.1 uncultured Bacteroidales bacterium
TGCAAAAATTTTGATTTGAAAATATATACAAATATAAACGAAAATATTCCAAAGAATTGCATTAGCACAATAGGATTTTTTGACGGGGTACATTTAGGGCATAAGTTTTTAATCAAACATTTACAGGAAAAAGCCTTTTTTGCTGGGACTGATGAGTTAGTAATAAGCTTGTGGCCACACCCATCAATTCATTTTGGTCGTCCAATAAAACTCTTAAGCACATATAGTGAGAAATTAAGATTGTTTAAATCTATTGGTGTAAAAAATCTATTAATTCTCGACTTTAACAATGAGCTGGCAAATACAGGCAGCAAAAAGTTTACAGATGAGCTTTTGATAAAAAAACTTGCTATATCAGAGCTGGTTATGGGCTATAATAATTCTTTTGGTAAAAAAGGAGATACAGATTTTGACAATATTGAAAAATCTATACCTGTGAGTTATCCCGAAGAATTTACATTTGAAAACAAGATTAAGGTAAACTCATCAACAATTCGCAAACTTTTAAAAAATGGTGAAATAAAAGAGACTAATAAATTCCTAGGATATAATTATTCAATAACTGGTTCGGTTGTTAGCGGTTATCAGATAGGTAGAACAATAGGTTTCCCAACGGCTAATCTTGGCAATATTGATGAGTATAAACTTATCCCGGCTAACGGAGTTTATATTTGTACGGCAAACATAGATAATGAGAGTTTACCAGCCATGCTAAATATTGGCACCAGACCAAGTTTTAATGGTCAGCAATTAGGTTTAGAGTTTCATATTCCCGATTTTAATTCAGATTTGTATGGGCAAGAGATACAAATAAACTTTTTGAAAAGAATACGTAACGAAATTAAGTTTGACAATGTTGATGATTTGATCGTGCAATTGAACAAAGACAAAGAAGATACGATGGCGCATTTTAAATAATTTTGTAAATTAGTTAAAACTGATTATTTTTGCACGGATTTATAAATAGTAAAAATACAATAATATAAATTAATAATAAAACATAATAATGGAAGAATTAATTAGCAACTTACCCTACAAAATAAAAGACATAAGTCTTGCAGAATGGGGACGTAAAGAAATACAAATCGCTGAGAAAGAAATGCCTGGATTAATGAGTATTCGGAATAAGTACTCAGCAGAAAAACCGCTCAAAGGAGCACGTATTACAGGTTCATTACACATGACAATCCAAACCGCAGTGTTAATCGAAACATTAGTAGAGCTTGGTGCAGATGTAAGATGGGCAAGTTGTAATATATTTTCAACTCAAGATCATGCAGCAGCAGCAATTGCAGAGACTGGTGTGCCTGTGTTTGCTTGGAAAGGCGAAACTATGGAGGAATACTGGTGGTGTGCACTTCAGGCTTTATCATTTCCTAATGGCAAAGGGCCACAACTAATTGTTGATGATGGTGGAGATGCGACCTTGTTAGTACATAAAGGTTATTTTGCTGAGAAAGAGGCCGCAACTTTAAATGTTGAAGCTGCAAATCACGAAGAAAAAGTTATCTTAGACTTATTGAAAAAGGTCCTAGCTAAAGATAACTCTAAGTGGACAAGAGCAGTTGCTGAACTTAAAGGAGTCTCCGAAGAAACTACTACTGGAGTGCATCGTCTTTACCAAATGATGGAAAAAGGCAATTTGCTTTTCCCTGCGATAAATGTAAATGACTCTGTAACAAAATCAAAATTTGATAATCTTTATGGTTGTCGCGAATCTTTGGCTGATGGCATCAAGCGTGCAACAGACGTTATGATTGCTGGTAAAGTTGTAGTAGTTCTTGGATATGGTGATGTTGGAAAAGGTTCTGCAAAATCCATGGTTGGTTATGGTGCAAGAGTTATTGTTACCGAAATTGATCCAATTTGTGCTTTACAAGCTGCAATGGAAGGATTTGAAGTTACTACAATCGAAGAGGCTCTTAAAGAAGGAAATATCTTTGTAACAACAACTGGAAACAAACATGTTATCACTCTAGAGCACATGCGCCAAATGAAAGATCAAGCTATTGTATGTAATATTGGACATTTTGATAACGAAATTCAGGTTGACAGTCTTGATGAAGCTAAGGACGTTGAGAAAATTAACATTAAACCTCAGGTTGATAAATATGTGTTTCCAACAGGGAATTGTATTTATATGCTTGCACAAGGTCGTCTTGTAAACTTGGGTTGTGCTACTGGACACCCATCTTTTGTAATGAGTAATTCTTTCTCAAATCAAACCCTTGCTCAACTTGACCTATGGCAGAACGATTATGAAATTGATGTTTTAAGATTATCAAAACAACTCGACGAAGAGGTGGCAAGATTACATCTTGACCAAATAGGTGTAAAACTTACAAAAATGACTAAAGAACAATCAGATTATTTAGGTGTGCCAATTGAAGGGCCGTATAAACCAGATCACTACCGCTATTAAACACTAAATAATAAAAGATAATAAACGGGTTCAGAAATGAACTCGTTTTTTTTTGCTGAATTTTTAGAAATTTTGAGTTTTTTTTACGAATTGTTTGTGTTGTTCGTTTTTTTTGCCTATACTTATTAATTAATAGGGGATTGTAAACCCCTAAGTTCAAGTTTAAAATAAATACTATTAACCCAACACTAATATACCGCTATTTGTAAAATATATTTTGTATCTTT
>CAYNKH010000293.1:0-2624 GCA_964397745.1 uncultured Bacteroidales bacterium
AAATCAAATCCTGTTTCTGACATTAAAATGAAGGCAACTTCTGTAAATAAACAAACAAAAACTAAATCCAACTCAGGTTTATTTTATAAAAATTTTTTTCTTTAAAATAAAGGAATTAATTGAGTACGACAAAAACGGCATAAGCAACTGATAATCATGCTCAAATCAGGAGTTCAGACAATATAAAAAGCTATATCTACGAGGATATTGCCAACAAATAAAAGCATTCGCAGAATTACGAATGCCTTAAAATATTTATATTTTGAATTTAACTATTGAATTTCGATTTTTTCAATATGCTTTTTGCCTTGAGTCGAGATTTCTAAGAAATATAGTCCTTTGTTTAAATTTGAAACATCGAAAGAGTAATCAAAACCTATAAAAGCTCCATTTACAAGCTCTTGTCCCATTACATTTACCAAACGAACATTAACTTTTGTGTTTGAATAATCTTCTAAGCTAATGTTAATAATTTTATTGCTTGGATTGGGATAAACTGTAAGCTTTCCAAAATCTTGAATAATGCTTGGTGCAGAAGTTAGGTCGTTATAATACTCAATTATATATGCATAAATTTTATAATGTGGTTCTGTATGAGATCCTCCATCATATCCTGTATTTTGAAGGTTTGTATAGTCTTGAAGGACATAATCGATTTCGATATTTTGTCCAGCCGTAAAATATGTATCTAAAGTCCAGATATTTGCTTGAATATCTTGTCCTGGACACCAACCTGCACGAGAATATGAGTAAGTTCCTTGCTGACCTGTACATTCGTTAGTCGCACAATCGGTTTTCCATAAATGGTGATCATAAACTTGAGAACCATTCACCCATAAATAATGTGTGGTTTCGTAGAATTCTGCTGCATTATATGTATTTCCTTGTCCGTGACCTGTGTTTGTTAATCTAACAACAGCGTGTTCGGTTAGAGCATTTATTTCTACTGTTTGAGCGTCTAAATTGTGAGAAATTGTAGGGTCTCCATAAACAAAATTAAAATTAGTCCATAAAGGCGTTACGACAGTTCGGTTGTATTCTGGAGTTCCTAAAACTAAATCTATTTCGGCAGTAATATCCCAACCAGACGACCCCCAAACTTGTACAAACGATTCAAACTCAACTTTTCCCTTAAGTACATCTCTAAAATCGGTAATATCGTATGTCCAGGGACCACAAGCAACACCGTAAGGAGTTACGTATCTAGCAAGCTCATAAACTTGACCATCTTTATGTAATAGCATTTGCGCTGGTTGATCCCAAGGGTCGCAACCCAATGTCGGACAAGCCATATCAATTGTTAAAATTACTTGTTCAACATTATCAAGATTATCAGGAAAATATGTAACAAATTTTTGCCGCTGACCAGCATAAGAATTATTATGTGTAATGCCGTCGAATAATAAGAGATTTGTACCTAAAGTAATATTCGATGTCATTGAATTATTAGTTTCGTTAATATCCTCTTCCATGCTAACACTTGCAGTTATATCTACACTTGTAAGGCCAGATAAATTTGTTGTTTGAGAAAAGTCGAAAATATAAGAACTTAAAGCTGGGATAACAACTCCTGTTAATTCTTGTTCGATAGCAGTACCACCATCTATTGCGTATGAAGCAGTTATTCCACTTACCTCTACTCCACTGTTATTTTTAATTTCGATTTTAATAACTTGATTGTCTAAAAAACTTGCATCTGCCCAAGTTGGAGAAACTATTCCACCTACTTCTATATCTTTAGAGTCTGACACAAAACCATCAACCCAGTCAGCTTCTGTCATGTTAGTTAGTATTCCGTTGTTTGTGTTTGAGCTTAAATCGTTTAAAACTGTACCTGTACCTTCATTAAAGTTATAATAAGCAACAAGTCCTATTTCGTCTCCAACAAGTTCGCTATTCATTGCAGATTGAATTTCAAGATCTGTTCTTGCAATATTCCAGATGCGGACTTCATCCAGTTTACCCTTAAATAGTCTGTTTGTCCATTCAGGGTTTTCACCAAGATTCAAATCGTTTATACTAATATTCATAGGGTCGCTAACAGAAATTTCCGATTGCATTATCCCATTTACAAATATTTTCATAGATGCTCCGTTGAAAACGCCAGCTACGTGATACCATTGATCTAAGCCAAGAACACTCCCTGTATTTACATCTTTCCAACCAGCACCAGCACTCATTGTAAATTGTACTCTTCCGTTTTCGCCACAAGTAAGATTGTAGCCACAGTCTGGATTTCCACTCTGTTTACAAATAATATTATCTCCCCAAATATTATTATCCCATTCTGCAACATTTATCCAAGCTTCCAGAGTAATCGCATTTGTAGGATTTAAACTTGCATCGTTAGGGATAACGATTTTATCGTTTGTTCCATCAAACTCTAAAGCAAAATTTTGTGCCCAAACTGTACTTAAACATAACAGGCTAATTAATAAAACTACTAGCTTCTTCATATTTTATTTTTTTTATTATTGTATTCATGATTACTTTATGATTTCTATTTACTATGATTATCCGAATATAACCTAATGTTTTTTGCAAGTATTTTTGTCATAATTTTTGCCTTTATCTGTCAATTTGGAGTAAAAATACCATTCTTTAACAAATTCGTTAGTATAAAT
>CAYNKH010000294.1:0-2619 GCA_964397745.1 uncultured Bacteroidales bacterium
ATAGAGTTTTTTAATTTTTCGATTGCGATAGTGTCACCCAGAAAGTAGTCGAAATGTATAATTGCATTAACAATGGCTTCTCGATAGGCTTCGATTGGGTACTCGGGGAATTCTTTACGGTTTAAATCTTTGATTTCGTACCTTACAGGAATAATATCTTTAAGAAAACTCACTGCAAATTCAATGTTGCCAATTATACCACGATCTACAACTTTTTTATCAAGAATATCAACACGTTTATCATCATTAAAATGTACACATCTAATTTTTGAACTGATTATATATTTATATGGTTCTTTAGCAAAATATAAAGCTCCTGCATTTGTAAAACCATCATCTGTTAGAACTCTCAAATTTCTTAAGATATCTTCCCTTGGCATATTTTTAGAAATTCCAGCCAGCTTGAGATAGTAATCAAATTTTTCATCATCAAAATCTTTCCAATCAAACTTATCGCATATTTGTTCGTCATATCTTATTTTTCCTGATTTGATTGCAAGTGCTAAGATTTCATTTCTGGTCATCTTCTGAGAATTTGCTCCCATTCTCATAAAAAAACCTGCAGCACATGAATATGGTTTATTTACACCTTCTTTGATTTCTATTTCAAGAATATTTGAATTTTCGTACAGCGAGATAAGAATTGTAGGATCACAATTATAAGCAATATCTTGTATTTGAGATTTCAATTTATTAGTAATCTGCATGCCTTTTACAACCCCCTTATCCGAAATACCAAGATAAATATTGCCCCCTGAAGCATTCGCAAAAGCAACCATTTCTTTGGCAAGACTTTTATCTAAACTTTCTTTAAATTCGATAAATTGGCCTTCGCCAAGATTTAGGATTGATTCTATGTTTATAGATTTTTTCACTGATTGTTTTTTTACTCGTCGTGAGCAAGCTCACTCCTCGTTTTTGGTCCACTAATTACACGAATTTACACGAATGGTTTGTTAGCTCGTGCGGAACTGCGTCCCTTACTAGTTGGGTTGTCCACTAATTACACTAATTGGCACTAATTTATTTTTTTCATTCGTGTAATTAGTGGATAGTCCTTTTTTATTAGTGGACTCTATACCGTGTCCATAAATCCTTTTTCTACTTTATTAAACACAACTATTCCCGTAAAGAGAAGAACAAGCATAAATGCAAAACTATATGCTAAATATACCCAAGAGAAAACTCCTTGTCCAATTGCTGAATATTTAAAAGTTTCAATTACTGAAGTCATTGGATTTAATGCGATAATCCACTGTCTGTCAGCAGGCATTGAGTTTAAAGGATATATAACCGGAGTAATATACATCCATAATTGTACACCAAATTGTAATAAAAAGTTTAAATCGCGGTATTTTGTTGTTAAAGACGAAAAAATTATTCCAAAACCTAAGCTTAATCCAGCAGCAAGGATTACTAATAATGGGAAAAGCGTTAAATAAATATTTGGGGCAACAGTACCTCCGGTGCTAAAAAAATAATATAAATATATGCCAATGAAAATAATAAACTGGATAAAGAATTTAACCAGATTAGAAATAGTAATCGAAATTGGGACAACTAACCTTGGGAAATATACTTTTCCGAAAACATTTTGATTCTCGAGGAATATTTTTGAGTTACGTGTAAGACAATCAGCAAAATAGTTCCAAAGGATAATTCCGGAGAAATAAAATAGCGGTTGGGGAATTCCGTCTGTTGATAATCCGGCGAGATTTCCGAATACAAACATAAACATTACCGTTGTAAGTATGGGCTGAATAACGAACCAAAGCGGACCCATGATTGTTTGTTTGTAAAATGTGACGATGTCGCGCTTTACGTACATGTATATAAGGTCGCGGTACTCCCAGAGTTCTTGGAGGTTGAGCTCGAAGAGTGAGGAGGTTGGTTTTATGTGTTTATCGAAGGTTTCCACTGATGTTTTTTTTGCTCGTCGGTCGGAACTGCGTTCCTTACTCTGAGGGGTTTGTCCACGAATTGCACGAATTGCACGAATTTATTTGACTCGTTGTTTACTGCGTAAACGCTTCGTTATTTTTGTCCACTAATTGCACGAATTATTTTTTATTTTTACATACTATTTAGTGGATTACCATACAAAGCGTTTCCATTCTAGGCTTTGGCTACCAAAATTTATAAGTAATCCTACTTTTAGACCTGTTGCTTTTAAATAATTTAGTATTTGACTCTCATGTTCTGCACACAGTTTTGTTTGAGCCTTTAATTCAATTATAATCTTACCATAGCATACAAAATCTGCGAAATATCTCTTATTTAAAATAATATCCTTGTATTTAATCCTAATTTCTTTCTCTTTTTCGTATGATATGTTAGCATTTTGCAGTTCATATTCGAAAACTTCTTGATAAACAGCTTCCAAAAAGCCACATCCTAATTCAGTATGCACTTGCATTGCAGCACCAACTATTTTATAGACCTCTTCTTTATATAATAAATCTTGCACATCTAATTATTTTAAGAAATAAGAATTATTAAACCTTGTGACTGCTTTTCACAGCTTCGCTTCCTCAGTCCCAACTGTTTTGAGGCTCAGTGAGCAAGAATAAAAAGCAAAACTACGAATTTTTTTGAGATTTTAGCTTGATTTTTATTACA
>CAYNKH010000295.1:0-2580 GCA_964397745.1 uncultured Bacteroidales bacterium
TATTATTTTTGCCTAAAGTAATAAAATATATTTATTTAAAAAATAATATTCTACTTTTGCTATTAACATTTTTTAAACTATGATAGAACAGGTCAGAATAGACAAATATCTTTGGGCGGTTAGAATCTTTAAAACAAGAACGCTCGCAAGCGATGCCTGCAAAAAAACTCGTGTTTTTGTTAATGGTGCCGAAGCAAAACCATCGAGAATGGTAAGAGTAGGAGATAAGATAAACATTAAATTTCCACCTATTATTCGGAGCTTTTGTGTTACCGGACTTCTCGAAAAAAGAGTTTCGGCTAGTATAGCTGTTAATAACATTAAAGAAATTACTTTGCCACAAGAGTTTGAAAAACTAAATTTGGCAAAAAATAATTTTGTCCAACGTGAAAAGGGAAGTGGGCGTCCTACTAAGAAAGATAGAAGGCAAATTAATAAATTTAAAGATAAGGAAATATGATTGTTGCAAATTTGAAAAAAGAGGAGAATATTATTGAGTACATAATCTATATGAGACAAATTCAAGATATTTTACGTGCTAATAATTTTGATATTAATAAAATCGAAGAGTTTATTATTACTAGGTATGATGTGCCAGAAATGCAAAAAATAGAAATTCGCCAATGGTATTCAAATTTGATTATCGAAATGAAAAATCAAAACCTCGAAACAGCAGGTGATATTTATGAGATAAAAAAACTTATCGAAGATTTAACTCTGTTAAACAAAAATCTGTTAAATACTCGTGGTGAATTAAAACACAAAGAGTTATATCGATGGGCAGAGGCAAATATTGTCGAATATCGTAAACTCTCAAGGGCTGGCGAAATATCTGATGTAGAAGTTTGTATAAATGCAATTCAGAGTCTATTGCTGTTAAGACTCAAAAAAGAATCAATCTCTGACGAAACCGCACAAGCAATGCAAACTTTTAGCAATATTCTTGCTAATTTGGCTTTAGAGTGGCATAATAGAAATAAGCAATAATACTAAAAGCTAGTTGTTTTGTTCCTTCATATACGAAATTGAAACTAATTCGAGACCAAGTTTTAAGGCATCTTCATTTTCGCTTGAGAACTCACTATCACCAATAATATTATAATATTCATCGGGACAGTTTGTAAATAAATTAGGATCTGTATGACCTACAAATAATCTATAATCATTAAATTTTGCATCAAGTTCATTAACAAACCCTCCGTAATCCCAAGCAAGGCCATAAAATGTAAAAGCAGAACCATTAATTTTTTGAATTTCGGGCAGGCTCATACCTAATTCTAAACCAACATGGGTAGGATAGACCTCACCGCCATCAATAGCTTCGTTTCCGTCATAAGTATAGTTGGAATGTGCATTTTTTGCAATTTTTATATGTTCCAAATCATTATCTGTTTCCCAATATAATGTAATGCTATTTGTGTATTGAGAATTAACTATTGTTACATTGTATTTTACAGTTCCTTCTTCTTCATAAATAATCGTGTTGTGGATGTTATTTTCTCCAAAGTAATCTGCTATTTG
This sequence comes from uncultured Bacteroidales bacterium, assembly GCA_964397745.1. GTDB lineage: Bacteria > Bacteroidota > Bacteroidia > Bacteroidales > ML635J-15 > Bact-19. The sequence goes on from CAYNKH010000295.1 coordinate 1,522, forward strand.
ATCCTGATTATCGAATTGCATAAAATCTTCGAGATATTTAATCTCAATTTTTTTAGAACTATTTTCATCATTTGTTGAGACTTCCTTCTCTTTTTTAGTGCTTGCGTTATCGCACGATACAGCACTAACTAGCATTACTGCTGTTAAAATGTAAAATAATTGTTTCATACCTTTTTGTCTATGTTAATTAATAAATGATTTAATCTGATTATGTTGGGGTTGTCTTATCAAAAACTTTACCAAAAATCTTATCAAAAACAAAATTAAAAAAACAATTATTACCTCAATCTAAAATCCTTTATAAAGAATCATTCTAAATTTTGCTGATTTTGTAAAGTGAATGAATTTTAATCTATATTTGTAACAGATGTTACAAATAAAAAACATAATAGCTTCAATTTTACCACCAACAAAGTGGAGAGTGCCTGTAATAATCGTGCTTGGTACATTGTGTGGTGTGGGATTATACAATTTCTACGTTTCCAGAGCTTGGTCTTACCTATCTGATGATCCTGAAACATGTATAAATTGTCATGTAATGACAACTCAATATGTTACGTGGAGACATTCTTCTCATCGTGAATATGCAGCTTGTAACGATTGTCATGTGCCTCAAGATAATTTTTTTCGTACCTATTATTTTAAAGCAATGGATGGTTTGCGACATTCGGCAATTTTTACTGCACGAACATACAAGCAAAGTATTCGCATACGTGCTCCTGGTAATAAGGTGGTTATGGAAAATTGTATTAGATGTCATGGCGAGCTAACCGAAATGGTAAAGGCTAATGTAACATATAAAGAGACTTTAGAGGGGAATGGTAAAAAATGTTGGGATTGTCATAGGGAAGTGCCGCATGGAACAGTTAAAAGTTTAACAACAACACCTTGGGCTGAAGTACCTGCACCAAAATCGCCAGTACCAGAGTGGATAAAGTAAATATAAAAAAATAGAAACAAAAATAGGCAAATATGAAATTTAATTTACGTAATCTGATTGAAAAAAAACCATGGTTAGGATGGGTTTTGTTTTTTGTGACTACTGGTGTCGTTTTTGTC
>CAYNKH010000296.1:0-2560 GCA_964397745.1 uncultured Bacteroidales bacterium
AGAGCACCTGACTCATAATCAGGGGGTCCTAGGATCATGCCCTAGTGGGACCACAGGAATAGTAAGGCTTACAGAATGTTAAATTTTGTAAGCTTTTTTATTTGCATACAAATTGCATACAATCAACATATTTAAACTATGATAAATTGCAATTAAATAGTAAAGATTTATAAGAATTAATATTGATTGTGTTATTGTGATAACAATGATTTATCAAGTTTTGTCAAGGTGTTTTGAGAGTAGTGCTTAAAATTGCACTAAAATTAAGATGTTCTTGATTGTTTTATGAAATAACTAATGTTTTTAATTTTAATCGATTTTTATTCCTTTTTTATATTTTATTTTTGAAATAACATTACCATTATTATCAATGATTTTAGTATTGCCGTTTCTTTGCCCATTCTTAATTTTTATTTCTTCAGAATTATCATTTTCTGTTATTTTACTAAATGTGCCTGAAAAAGGTAGTAGAGAATCCATAATTAGGAAGACTTCGTCAGTTAATTTATTATTACTATAAGTTGATTTTACTAAAATATTATTGACAGGATAAAAATATTTCCATACACCTTTTTTATTATCTAAGCTATATTCTCCTTCTATAAGTTTTAACTTTTTAATACCGTAAATAAAATTAACGTTTTTAATTTTCTATGCAGCAAGTCCTAATTCAGTAGTGATAAGCTTTACAGCTTTATCAATCATAATTATACAATCAACAATTTTACGCTTAAAAGTTGCATTTACTAATTGAACTTTCAATCTTTATTTTTGGATAATTTAATAATCTACTAGCATGGATTTTAAAGATAAAAAAACACTCGAATTAGAGCAACACTCGAATTGCAATGTAAGCGAGCTAACGGTTGAGAATTATAAAAAAAAGTAGCCAATTATTTGAATTATATCGAAAGATAACAGATTTCGACCCGACAACAGGCGGGGAGAAATCTGTTTTACGGTTTGGAGTTCTATAATTCAATTGCGATGCACTGAGAAGTTCAACGCAGCTTGACTTTTAATTATGGCGAATTTGCCATAATTAAAATCTGGATTATGAATGCGTTCCCAAATACCTAGATATTCAAGTGTATTTCGATTTCTAAGCCAATCTTAGCGAGCGGAATGGAATAATTAATCTTGCTAAATTCTTTTTTTTTATTTTATTTATTATTCAACCATATCAACCACCTAATTTTTTACACAACGAACAGAGAGGCCGAACCCCTTTTCGTTATTAACTTGCGTCAGACTGCTACTATTGTCGCTCATAGACCAGAATCAGGCGTTACCTGTATCATACTCAGTTGAACTCCACCAATAACCGTGGTAGCCCATATTACCAAACGTTCCAGAGTAATTACGGTAACCACCTGGAAGAGCTGTAAATCCAGTTTCGTTAGTTGCTCCGGTATTTGGACTATACCAATGTGCTGTACCGGTTTCTTTTAATTTACCTCCAGCTACACTTTCACCACCAAGATAATTGGCTAATTCTGTCCATTCTGCATCTGTTGGTAAATGCCAGCCATCAGGACATACGCCTTGCCCATTTGTATTATCTCTTGCCCAATCATCAGCAATAGCAGCAGCATAAGTGTATAATGCACCATAAGTATCGGCTTCATTACTGACATTATTATTATAGTATGAATAAGCATCATCTGTATTATTACTTTCTAAATTTGACCAGGCAGTATTGTCGGTTATTTGAGGGATAGGATCGCCATTGGGATAATGAGTTACTTTTAGGTTTTCAGCCATCCAGATTTGTGTGCCAATTATTACAATCTCATAAATATTCCCATCAATATCTGTTGGTTGGATTTCTGCTAATTCTAAGGCCTCAATTCTTGCTTCTAATAAATCGACATAGGCTTTTGTAGCTGCATCTTGTGCTTCAGTTGGGTCTGTAATATTTTTCAACTGAGTATTTACCGAATTGCCTAAAACAGCGACATCGGCAATAGTTTGAGTTTCGGTGTATTCGGTTAAATATCCTGCATCGTTGATAAACTCGCCTACGTTTTCGGGAATGGTAGGGATAGTAGGAGTATTTGTTAAATCATTATAATCTTTATCCCATGCGTTAAATACAGGATCGGTCTCGATAACTTCTTCACTTACACTTTCAGCCGTTTTTGCATGAAAAGCATAAGGGACGCTTAATAATTGATTTGTTCCTGTAATAGTGTAATTTGCACCACCATTTGGGTCGGTTTCTATTTTAATAAAATAAATGTCGTTTGCCCAATCAATGGCACCAAATTCTGCACCACTGCCTATTTCAACACTTACTAAACCGTTGGTATTAGTTGTTGGGGTTTGGGTTTCAGTGTAAACTACCGTTCCGTTTACACTGCCTTGCAGTATGCTAATTTGCATTCCAATTTGCGTGTTAATAACTAACTCATTACTACTATTGCGAATTACTGCCTGATAACTCATTTTTTGTGGTGTTTGAGACCATACTGTAGCCGTTAATAATATGGCTGCTAAAATTGTAAATAGTTTTTTCATTGTTTTGTCCTCCCTTTTTATTGGTTAATACCTATGCTAT
>CAYNKH010000297.1:0-2453 GCA_964397745.1 uncultured Bacteroidales bacterium
GGGGCGGTCTACTCGATTAGCAACTGGCATCATTTACAAATATTTGATAAGATTTCCATAATACTTTTATTTGCAAAATCAGGATATTTAATAATACAGATATCGTTAGATGCTTTAAAAACAATTATTAATACTGGAAAATCTTTCAATTCGTATTTATTAATATCCAACAATGTTTCATTTTCAGCATTATAGTCAAATAAAAAGTAATCAATTTCCTGAAATATTTTTGATAAACCACTAATTTTTGTTCTATTACTCATTACATTTAAAGAATCTCCTTGCATGATTAGTATGTGTTCAGAACTATCATTTAATTGTGATTTTAATTCTGTTAATTTTATAGCACAATCTTTTAAACATTTAGAACAGCTTAAATTTGCAACAAGAACAAAAACTCTATCTTTATCATTTGCAAATTTAACATATTCGTTTTTAATAGTAGATGCAATAAAATTATATTTACAACTATTTTCCGTTTGTGAAAAAACATTGTTATAAAATATACACATACACAATAATATTATTATAAACTTATTCATTTAGTGTTTGCTTAAATTTTATCAATTGAAAAACAGGATTGTTTTCATAAAGATATTCATTTGATGCCTTTATGTAATCATCAGTAGAATACTTATTTATGGATAAAGGAACATTAAAAGTAAGCAAATAAATATATTCTTCAGTAAATATGTAATTTCTACCAAGTTTTCCAGCAAAGAGAGAGTATTCCTCATTTGCTAATTCTATTTCTTCAATAGGTCTATCTACCAAATTATACTTATCTAAAATCCATTTGTCATTTCTATATTTCCATACATCAAAACTTAATTTGTATTTTATATTGTCTTTATTTTCGCCTATCCCTTTATGAACATTTACAATAAATGTAGTATCTGACATCCAATAAATTCCAGCTATTCTATTAATTTCGTTTTCATAGTTTAAAACCTCATTTATTGATTCTACCGCTCTTTTTTTATTGTTGATTTGTTGCTTTTGACTTTCGCTTGGAGAACTCCATAAAAAATTTGAAGGTAAAGAAATAGTGTTGGTTTTGTTCAAAAGATTATCATACAAACTAATGCTATAATCAAGTGTTTGAGAAAAAAGAATCTTGTTATTTAAAGAACTTATCCACTTATTTGGAGTTATATGAGTATACTGAATAAAGTTGAAAACTGGATATTTTTCTTTTATCAACTTAAAATTGGGTACCGAAAATACTGCAAATTGTGTTTTTTTCTTTTTTTCTAGATTATTATAATTTCTATACATAAATATTCTATCCCCATCAAGAAATGCAGCATTTTCAAAATGATATTTTTTATTATCTAGTTGATTGATAATATGCTTTGTTTTTCTTTCCAATAAATAAACATAATCAAATGTAATAATAGCAAGAAAGTCTTTTGACAACGATATATTCGTTAGGTTTGAAGTGTAACTATTATTAACTAGTTGACTTAAATTGTTAATGTGATAATTTTCAATATAAATACTGTCAGTTTGCATATTAATAAGATAAAAACTAATCGTATCGACACTCTTTTTAGTGTTATAAAAAGTTATCGCTATTTCGTTTGAACATATACTTTCAGAATAATTAAACTTGACTGGACCATGTATATCATAATCCTGAAATAATTGTTTCTCGAAAGAAATATACTTTGATATTGAATTATCCTGTGCTTTAATAATCAAAACACAGGACAATTCAATTAAAAAAAAACAAATAAATCTTATCATATTGATAATTCATTTATTTTTATTAAATATTTTACATCTCCAGTCTTAATATCAGCCCCTCTCCATGAAGCGGAAAAGCCTAAAATCATATCTTTACCATCTATTGTTTTAGCCTTTACTTTCATAGAGATGTTTCCATGATCTTTTCCTTCGAAAATAGATTGATCTACAAGATCTAAAATTTCGTTACAAATTTTATTTAACAACTCATCAGAATAAATATTCTTACCTACAGAAGAAGAACCTGATGAATAAGGAATTGCACAAGTTTCATTACCAGGAAATGTGCACTCTAAAAGTCCCTCACCGCATGAACCTCCACAAGGATCATAATGAATATTTCGATAAGTAATTTTCCAAAATGTGATGACTTTTCTTTTCCCATTTACTTTAATTATTTCAACATCTTTACAAAAACTGGATGTTGAAATAAGAAATAACGCCGAAATAACCAGTAAAAACTTTAAATTTTTCATAACATACAAAGATTAAATTATTACTATAGTTAATTATATTTAAGGTGGGTTCTAAAAATTCATTTTTTTCATTTTAATTTATAAAAAACCGCAGAACCCATTAACGATTTTTTAATATCATTACAAAAATACAATAATTTTCATTAAACAACAAAAAAATATTGCGTTTTTTTTCTATCTATCTATCTATCTATCATCTCTTTAGCATTTATTTAATTTCTAAAATAT
>CAYNKH010000298.1:0-2415 GCA_964397745.1 uncultured Bacteroidales bacterium
ATAAAGTTTAACAATTATTTTCAATTTAATTAGTTAATTGTATCTTTGTTTCGTTTATAAAAATTCACAATTGCGATTAATTATATGAAGCAAAAAACAATTTCAAAAGAGGTTAGCCTAAAAGGGCCTGGATTACATTTCGGAAAGATTACAAACCTCTATATAAAACCGTCCGCCCCAAACACTGGCTACACCTTTATAAGAACGGATCTTGAGGGTAAGCCCTCTGTACTAGCAATTGCTGATAATGTTACAGACACTTCGCGCGGAACAACAATCTCAAAAGGCTCTGCTAGTGTTAGTACAATTGAACATTTACTGGCTGCAACCTATGCATTAGGTGTGGATAATGTTATTTTCGAAATTGATGGTCCCGAAGTTCCCATTTTAGACGGAAGTTCAAAATATTTTGTAGAGGCCTACCACAACGCTGGTATTATAGAGCAAAATGCAGAATTAAAAATTTATGATATAAACGAAAGTTTATCCTTTATAGACGAAGAAAGAGATATTGAAATAAATATTTATCCTGATAAAAATTACAACTTAAAAGTATTGGTGGACTATAAGTCAGAGATATTATCTAATCAATTTGCTTTTTTAAATAATCTTAAGGATTTTACAAAAAACATTGCATCATGTCGCACATTTGTATTTTTAAGTGAACTAGAACCTCTTTTACACTTAAATTTAATAAAAGGCGGTGATCTTGACAATGCAATTGTTATAGTTGATAAAGAAAGCTCACAAGAAGAATTTGACAGGCTTGCTAAGTTGTTTAATAAGCCAAACGTTGAGGTTCAATCCTCAGGAGTACTTAACAATTTAAAATTACAATTTACAAACGAGCCTGCACGGCATAAATTACTCGATATTGTTGGAGACCTTGCACTTACAGGTTATCGCTTTAACGCAGCTATTATGGCACGCCGTCCAGGACATTATGGTAATACCGAAACGGCAAAATTGATACGCAAATACATTGAATTAAAAAAATCAGAAAAAAAATTAAAGAAAATACCGACCTACAATCCTAATGCAAAACCGCTTATGGATGTGAATAAAGTGAAAGAATTTTTACCTCACCGTTTCCCATTTTTATTTGTCGATAAAATTATGAGTCTTACTGACACAGAAGTTATAGGAATAAAAAATGTTAGCAACGACGAGCATTATTTTGAAGGTCATTTTCCAGACGAACCTGTAATGCCTGGTGTTTTACAAGTAGAAGCTATGGCACAAACGGGTGGAATACTAGTTTTAAACACTGTTCCAGATCCCGAAAATTACCTTACATATTTTATGAAAATAGATAATGTGAAATTTAGAAGACAAGTAGTCCCAGGGGATGTTCTTGTAATGAAACTACAACTCTTAGAGCCAATACGTCGCGGCATCGCACACATGAAAGGCGAAGCATTTGTTGGTACAGAACTTGCAAGCGAAGCTGAAATGTATGCTCAAATCGTTAAACAAAAAAATTAATTATGAATCAGCCTCTTTCTTATGTTAATTCATCGGCAAAAATTGCCAGTAATGTAGTAATAGAACCGTTTGTTACAATTAATAAAAATGTCGAAATCGGCGAAGGAACCTGGATAGGGTCATGCGTAACAATAATGGAAGGTACTCGGATAGGCAAAAATTGTCGCATTTTCCCAGGAGCAGTTATAGGAGCAATCCCTCAGGATTTAAAATTTAAAGGAGAAGACTCCACCGCAGAAATCGGCGACAATACAACCATTCGTGAGTGTGTTACAATTAATCGCGGAACTGCTGCAAAAGGCAAAACTGTTATTGGTTCAAATTGCCTTTTAATGGCTTATGTTCATGTTGCCCACGACTGCGTTATTGGTAATAATGTAATTCTCGTAAATGGCGTAAATCTCGCTGGAGAAGTCGTTGTGGATGATTTTGTAATTATCAGTGCAAACTCATTAATACATCAATTTTGTCACATAGGAGCACATGCAATGCTTGCAGGAAACTCTCTAGTAGGCAAAGATGTACCACCTTATGTAAAAGCTGCTAGATATCCTCTATCCTATGTTGGTGTAAACTCAATAGGATTAAGAAGAAGAAATTTCTGTAATGAAAAAATTAATAAAATACAAGATATTTACAGAGTACTTTTTAACCAAGGAATGAACGTAACTCAAGCTGTCGAATATATTGAAGCCGAGCTACCCGCAAGTAAAGAAAGAGACGAAATAATCCTTTTTATTCGCAATTCAAAACGTGGAATTATTAAAGGATATTTTGATAAGACTGACTCGTAAAGAACTTTATAAACCAAAAACTCGAACTTTCGATTTTTACCGAAAAGTCCGAGTTTTTTGTTAATATGATTTATGTGTCTGTTTTATCCTACCTTGATATTATAAAACTTTGACTTTCATTTAGTGCTTTACAATT
>CAYNKH010000299.1:0-2368 GCA_964397745.1 uncultured Bacteroidales bacterium
ATGAAACAAAAATTACAAGTTTTTTTTAGTTTTTTTATGTCAAATATACCTTTTGTCGCAAAATATAGCCGATAATAGCAAAAATATGCAGATTATTAGAATGTTTTTTAACGCAATAATTCTTCTTTTGAATTTATAAATTTAAAAAAGCTAACTATTAGTAGATTTCAAAAAAAATCAGCAAAGTTAAGATTTTTCCTTACTCTGGTATAGGCATAATGTCTTCATCCTTAAAACTAAAATAGGTTTTGTCAGCGATAATAACATGGTCTAAAACTGAAATATCAAAAAAATGAGCCGCATTAACAAGTTTTTCGGTTATTTGTATGTCCTGTTTACTAGGATTACGATTACCCGAGGGGTGATTGTGTGCAATAATTATTCCTTGGGCAAGGCGTTCTAAGGCATTTTTCATTATAATCTTAATATCCATCACCGTCCCTACTGTCCCACCTTGGCTAAGCCTAATGCTGTCAATGATTGTGTTTGCACGAGTTAAATAAAGAATATGAATTTCTTCGTGGGCTAAATCTCCAATTTGTGGTTGAAAATAATCATACGCATCATAACTACTGGTTATCTTTTGCTGCATTACAATTTCTTGCATTTTACGACGTCTGCCAAGTTCTAAAGCTGCAACAATGCTTATTGATTTAGCTTCGCCAACTCCTCTGAACTGCATTAAATCTTTATAAGATTTTTTACCTAATGTATTTAAGTTGTTTTTATTCTCTTTAAGAATGTCTCGTGCTAACTCAACCGCCGATTGCTCTGTGTTTCCTGAGCCAAGCAAAATGGCGACTAACTCCGAATCAGTAAGTGCACCTGTCCCCTTTTGCATAAGCTTTTCACGAGGCTGATCGGATTCTGCCCAGTACTTTATAGATTTATTATTTCCCATTTACACAAGTATTTTTTGTAAAAATAATAAATACATCTTTATTTAGTACATATAAACAAAAAAAACTGCCTCTTGAAAAGAAACAGTTAATATTTTATTGTAAAAAAATTTATGCTAATTGATTAACATGTTTAGTAAGCGAAGATTTTAAATTCGATGCTTTATTGGCATGTATAATATTTTTCTTACTTAATTTATCAAGTAGTCCAATAACCGTAGGAAGCATTTCTTCCGCCTCAGCTTTAACTGTCATGCCTCGTAGTTTATTAACTGCATTACGTGTTGTACGTGCATAGTACTTGTTGTGTAACCTTCTTACTTCAGTTTGTCTGATTCTTTTCTTTGCTGACTGATGATGTGCCATAATATTTTATTATTTCTGTAATTTATTCTTAATAATTCTTTCTTAAATTCGGACTGCAAATATACTGTTTTTTTTTTATTCAACAAATTTTATAATAAATATTTAAAATATTCTTAATTACTCAATATTTATTAACCAAAATTCGACATACTATTAAACCAAAAATCCAACATTAATAATAAGATGTAACGCAATTTTAGTCAAATCTACAAAAAAAAAGATAATACAGGAGAAAAAGCCAATCAATTCATAAATCGACAACACTCCTCTTGTTATAATCAAATTCCTAAGCCTCGGCTAAAACACCAATGCTCAGTTTAAGAGCATGCACTTTTAACAATATCTCGCCACAAGCCTCCAAAGTTGAGCCAGTTGTAACAACATCATCAATTAAGAGTACATGTTTATTTTGAATTATTTTTTCATTTTCGACAACAAACTTGCCTGAAACATTTTTCCAACGTTCCTCTCGAGTCATTTTTGTTTGCGTAACAGTTTCTACATTTCGCAAAAGAACATCGGTAAGCATAGGAATACCCGTAACTGCAGAAACCCCCTCACCAATCATTTCGCTCTGGTTATAGCCTCTGTGTTTTTGGCGATTTGGATGCAGTGGAACAGGAATAACATAATCAACATCATCATAATTTCCTGAAGACAACATTGCGGCTCCAAGTTCTTTTCCTAATAGAATACCTATCTCAGGTTTGTGGCGATATTTAAGAGCATGCAAAAGTTTTCTAAAGCGACTCCCTTTGTAAAAATGAAATAAGGCAGTGGCTTTCTCAACTTTTATCCTACCAGTAAACAAAAATGTTATTGGATTATCTTCATTAACACAATAATCGGTACGCGGCAAATCGTACAAACATTTAAAACAAACTGGAGGCTCATGTTTGCCTAAAGCTACACCACAGGCCGCGCAAACATACGGGAAAATTAAAAACCAAAAATCGTCAATATATTCTCTTACTTTACACACAAATAATTTTTAAAACATAAAAATATAAAAATATTGTAACAAATTCTAGTAACTTGTTCTTAATTTTATTTTATTTTATTTTCTTATACTATATAATTAAAAATCCATAAAGGCTCAATAC
>CAYNKH010000300.1:0-2342 GCA_964397745.1 uncultured Bacteroidales bacterium
TGGACCAACTGGACCTTGTGGACCAACTGCTCCATCTGTTCCATCTACTCCATCATATTACAGAAAGAATACCACTGTGACATCGAAGCTCGATAAAAAATCACACATGATGAGTCTGTATCAAATACTAAAAGTCCATCAGCTGGATTTACAATAGCGATCCGTTCTAAAGATGTCATTCGGGGAATAAGCATACCCTTACTAGTTGAATAAACATCTAATACACTTGATGTGTGAGGTGTATGTATTATATCAGATATGCTTACATTTTCTTGCGAAATAACACAAATAGACATTAATACAATAAAATTGCTTAAAATCATTCTTTTAATTACTGACATATTATAAGTTTTTAATATTAACACTTGTATTATATTAAATACGAAACTAATAAATAAAGGTTGTCTCAAATATTGTTTTTTTTATTAACTATTTTTAACATTTAACAACAACTATTAATTGACTACCAATCAGCTCCTTAAAAACACAAGACTACAAAGCGGAATTCAGCATACTATTTGCGTTCAAAACTCTGATAAGTAGCATAGCAAGACTTTTAACAGAAAATAATATCAGCAACTATTATACGCTTCTTATTTATTTAAAAGACATAAGTTTTTATATCTTTTGTATAGTTGTTATTAGTTTACAACAAATACTTTTTCGACAAAGGCTTCTTTCGAACCAATTATCTCAAAATTATATACCCCAGGAGAATAACTACTCACATCAATAATTGTTGATTTGTGAAAAGCTTTGGTAAGAATTAGTTTACCTAACACATTGTAAATATTGAGTCTAAGTTCATTATTAGAGTCATCAACAGCAGTAATTAGCACCTCGTTATTAGCTGGATTAGGGAAAACAGAAATCTTATTAGAATCATTTACCACGATATTATTCGGGTTTAATACTTGGTCATAAATCGTTTGAGCTTGTTCAATTCCTTGTTCAAATTCATATATGTTATCATCTGCTATAATAGCAAATCCGACAACTACGGTATCTCCTGTCAAAATATCAAACGGACCAGTACTTGTACTTTGCACAACATCGGTATCAATTGCCAGCTCGGCACTTGAATTACTAATCATATAAAACTTTTCAATATCAGCAAATCCATCAGTTATATCCACAATATTGTCTCCGTCTTCAGTTTGTGACAGGGAATAATTTATCGTTTGTCCATTTGTAAGTAATTTTACACCAGCAAACATATTTTGAGTACCGTTATTCTTACAATACATGAAATTTTCATTTTCATTAAGCATAGATGAGTTATTTGCAGGATTAATAAGATCCCAATCAGTAAAAAGTCCGAAATAAAAATCGTTTACATTTTCCAAACCTGTATTTATTAACAAAAACTCAAGAATAATAAAATTACTTTTTTCCAAATCGTCCCATGCATATGTATTTTGAACAATCTCTATACCTTTGGGAGTAGCATTCTTGTTATCATTAATTTTTAAATTAATTTGATTATCTGCATTAAGAGGTTGTTGAATATGCTCAGGATAATCTAAATTTTCAAAATCGGTACTTTGACGCACGGAGCTTATAATATCGGTTGCAGAGGTTCCACTAATTATCCCAAAATCATACATTAATTGAAAGTACTCTTCAAAAACTATTCCCTCTCCGATTGTGCTATTGACATCAGAATATCCAATTCTGCCATTTGCAGCAACAGACATTACCAATTTTTGCGTACTAATATTCTTATAGGATGGATTAACATTAATCTCAATAGTTTGCTGAGATATGTATCCATCAGCTTGATAATTAAAATTCAATTTTAACAAATAATCCTTTGGAGTGTTTTCATCAAGGTCAATCTCAACTTGCCCCTCTGATAAATACGATTCGAGTGTTGCAAGATTACCAGAAAAAACCGAACTATTATTTATAGTAGCAAATTCAGAATCTGTATTAAGATTAATGTTAAGATTTTCTGCATCAGATAGAAAATTCACAAATTCAAGATCTAAACTCACAGTATTTTCAAGTTCGATATATGAATAATTTTGCAAAACAATTGAGGGCGTCTGTTCAATAGTAAGAGCATTATACAAATTCACACGTCCAGTTCCCAACATTCCTGCACAAGGCACATTATGTGGAATTGTATCAATTAAGTCGGTACTAATTTTCAGTAATTCAGTTATTTGATTTGCATTATAATCAGGGAATGCTGCTCTCAAAATCCCAGTACACCCCGCCACGATAGGAGCTGCAAACGATGTTCCGCCATACATATATGCATATCCAGACCAATTACCAGTTGATTTAAACATTGTTGCTGGTGCTGATACATCAACATGATATGAATAACTTGAGCC
>CAYNKH010000301.1:0-2332 GCA_964397745.1 uncultured Bacteroidales bacterium
TTTCCGGTTTGCCCAAACAATGTAGTGCTAAATACTACTATAACGATTACTATGATTGACTTTTTCATAATTTTAACGAGTGGTGGTTTCAAATACGAAATTAAAACTAATATTTGAATATAACGAATGGAAACACATATTTGTAAAAAAAACTTCCCTCGCTCGCTCGGATTACAAATCCGAGTGTCTGAGTAATCCCAAAATTTACGAATTTATTCTTTGCTAAATTCATTGAACGCTATTTTTTTATTTAACAGTAATCAATTGCTGTGGTTCCACCACAACATCTAACAAAAAATCCAGATCAGCATAATTGCGAGCTGAGCTAAACATATAATCTTCTGGATTGACAACTAACATATCTTCTACTGGATTATCATGAATGTATTTTAGTTTCTGATAAAAAAAATTAGCTGAAAGAATAATTTTCGCTTGGTTACTATTTTGCCATACTTTGTATTTTTGATCGCGTTCCAGATTCTTAGAGGCATTTTCAAATTGCTGTAAAATCCATTCTCGCCGACTTTCTGGTGTTTCGATAATTAACTTAACGACTTGTTTTGAAGTGAATTTTTTAAAATCACGCAAGAAGCCCGACATTCCTATTTCTGATGACACGCTACAAATTAAATGTAAATGACTCGGCATTAAACACCATCCATAAATTACTAAACCTTTTTCTTTTTGACAGTAACGCATTGAATCCACAATCATTAACTTTTGTTCCTTCCTTGTAAAAATATCTATCCATTCAACAATTGTTAATGTTATGAAATATACTGCTTGTTGATCAAATATTTTATAGCGGTCGCCCATTTAGAATTTTTGATAAAAATAAAGAAATATTTAATATAGAGCAACACTCGGATTACAAATCCGAGCGAGTGAGGGAATTGCCGTATACGTAACCCGTATGTACAGTGGTATGAGTGGCACTCCCTGTCAGTTTTTACTGGTAGGGTGGTTTACTCGATTTTCTTACTGGCTTTTTTTTATTCGTTTCTTTCGGCTCTTTGCAACCGCAGGAACGCAGATTTCAATGGGCTGCAAATTGCATTGGCTGTTATAATCTTGAGTCAACATCTTCACTTTCTAATGCTAATACTCCAAAAACACTTTCGTGTATTCTCCTTAAAGGTTCTTTTCTTACAAACCTTTCCAAACCTTCTACTCCTAGTGCAAATTCTCTCAACGCCAAAGAACGCTTTCTAGATAGTCCTCTATTTTTGAGTCTTTGCATGTTTTCTGGTAAGTCATATTCTGGTCCATAAATTATTCTTAGATACTCACGACCTCTGCATTTAACGGCAGGTTGTAATAGTCCTTCTTTACCATATGAAATGAAATTAAAAGATTTAACGACCATTCCTTCTCCACCTTTATCTGTCATCTCTGTCCACCAATCAATAGCTTTCTGCACACTCTCCTGGTTATTTATCTCAACAACTTTGTAAGGTGTAATTTTAAATATATTTTCATCTGCAAGGCAAACTACTTTGATGTTTTCCATATGCCAGTAATGGTCTTTATCAACGTGTACAGCTCCTTCTGTAGCAAGAATATGAAATGGTGCTAATTTGTAATCTTCCACAGAATTGACTTCCCAACAATACATTCTGTAAGCATCAATAAACTTAGAAACCGCTTTTTTCTTGTAGCTAAATTTATCTAAAAGGGTTTCGATATCTGAAATTCCTCTGTTTTTTGTTTTTTGAAGTATTTGCTCAACTGCTATTAAAGAGTTTTTGGCAGAAGAACCCACGGAGGCATATTGGTTTTGTAATAACGACTGAGCTTTTGCAGACCAAGGCATTAATTCTGCATCTAAACAAACCCAATCCGTTTCAAATTTATTCCAAAATCCAGATTTGGTTAATGCTTTTTGAACTCTATTTATAAATTCTTTTTCTATGTTACTATCATTAAAAAAGTTTCGTCCAGTTCTTGTATAACAAATTCCAATGCCCTCATTTTCTATTCCGAAACGATTAAAAACAGTCTCTTCGTTTTTACAAACTACTAAAATGGCACGTGACCCCATATGCTTTTCTTCACAAACTATTTTTTTAATTCCTCTTTTCCTATAATAATTGATTGCTTGTTCAGGATGTTCTAAATATTGCGGCAATGCACTTGTAGCACAAGGTGACATTGTTGGTGGCAAATAAATAAGCCATTTAGGATTGATGGCAAATCGACTCATTACCTCTAATGCTGCAATAGAGTTTTCTTCTCTGATGGTCAAATTATTTCTAAGCCGTGTTTGGATAATTCGTTTTCCTATAACATCATCAATATTCAATAAATCATCATATTCTTGTTGATGACTTAG
>CAYNKH010000302.1:0-2332 GCA_964397745.1 uncultured Bacteroidales bacterium
ACGAAACCAGGAAATATAACAACACACTTGGCGGAACCGTAACCAAACCGATCCGTAGAACGAAGTACTTAAAAATCTGCTGGATGTGCGGATCTCCTTACGAAAGCTTCAAATCTAGTTCTTACGCTTGTTCCCAAAGGTGTACTAATAACCTTCTATATGCCAGGAAGAATGGCTACGCTCCGCCAGTCAATATGGAACAGCTGACGAAGGAGAAAAATGTGAAGGAGGTGGTTAAGGGATGGATTGGGGGATGAGTTCATTATTATCTGATACACACAACGGGGCAAAAAGATCGGCAATATTTTACAGCTTTTTTGCCTGCTGCAAACTAAACAACACTAATCCACATAAGTTGATGGAATATGTTCTCGAAAACATAGCCAATTATAAATCAAATAAATTGCACTAACTCCTCCCTAATAACATCGAACACGCAAAAAAGTTAAACTTTAAGAAGTTTTACGAGGTGTAGTTGGTCGGGGGGATACAATGCAAATTTTATTAACTTATAATCGTTGCGCATGAATAATACGGGTTATGTCAGGCAAAACTGTAAAATAATGAGAAGAAATCAATTGACTTCTGCTCATTTTATACACACTAAGATCTTAATTAATATTTTATTCTTTAATAAAACTAACACATTTTTTCTGGTCATTAAACTTAATACTAATAAAATATTTACCAGCAACTAACTTCCCAACATCAATAGAATTGGTTAGTTGTTTACCTGTAATAACAACACGACCAAGATTGTCGTAAATTGTAATATTAGTATATTCTATGTCGTATGGTAAGTCAATATTTAAAGTATTTTGAACAGGATTAGGAAAAATAACTATTGTGTTTTCTTTTTTTATATTTCCTTTATTGATTTTTGATGCAATTCCGTTTTCATTATAAATAAACAATCCTCTAGTCGCACTTAATCCTTCGTAATAAGTTCCAAGCCAAGTATTCCCATATTCATCAAACACAATT
Organism: uncultured Bacteroidales bacterium; assembly: GCA_964397745.1. GTDB lineage: Bacteria > Bacteroidota > Bacteroidia > Bacteroidales > ML635J-15 > Bact-19. The sequence goes on from CAYNKH010000302.1 coordinate 985, forward strand.
GGATTTACAATAGTATTATATATTAAAGGAGAATTATCTGGTGTAATTATGCTCCAACCTAAATCGTTAAACTTGAACATGCCTTCATAAGTTCCCACCCATTTATTATCCTGATTGTCAATAGAAATGGAGTACACTATATCACTAATTATTTCCGAATTGCTAAAATTATATATAGTCCAATTTGCATCTTTGTAACTTGCAATACCTCCACCTTTTGTAGAGATCCAAATATCATTTTGTGAATCAGTCGAAATTCCTGATATTAGGTTATGTGGAATATCAGAATTTGAAGTTGTGTATTTTGTCCAGTTTGTTCCATCATATTTATATAACCCAAAATTATTTGTCCCAATCCAAAGATTTCCATTTGAATCCGAATTTAAACAAGTAATGTCATCTGTCATTAAATCAGAATTTGAAGTGTTAAATACTGTCCAATCATTAAAATTATATTTTACTAATCCAGTAGTTGTTCCAATCCACAAGCAGCTATTACTATCAAATTTTAAACATGTTATATTGTTATCAGGTAACAAGGTGTTAGATGTGTTATATACTTCCCAACTTGTACCATCAAAATTGGCTAATCCATCATTTGTTCCTATCCATATATGACCATTGTTGTCCTGTTCTAATGCATTTATACAATTATGTGGTAAATCGGAATTAGAAGTGTTAAAAACAAGCCAACTTTCATTATTAAACAAGGTAAGTCCTTTGTGAAAAGTTCCAATCCATTTATTTTGTTGATTGTCTATTAGTAACGATGTAATAGAATTAGATGATAATCCAGAATTTGATGTTTCATATACAACCCAATCTGAATTTAAATGGCTAACTAATTTATCATTTGTTCCAACCCATAGTTCTCCATTAACATCCGTTTTTAGGGCTTTTATTTGATTAGATATTAGGTCAGTGTTTGTATTATCATAGACTGTCCAATTAGTACCATCATATAATGAAAGTCCGTTATTAGTCCCAATCCATTTGTTTTGATTTATATCAACATTGATTGAGTAAATTATATTATTAGGAATTTCTGAGTTTTCAGTTGTATAAGAAACCCAATTTGTTCCATCAAATGTGCATAAGCCATCATGTGTCCCGATCCATTTGTTATTTTCATTATCAATAGAAATAGAGTGAATATCATTATTGGATATCCCCGAATTTCCTTCATTATAAATAGTCCAATTTGTTCCATCAAATTTTAATAATCCATCATTAGTGCCAATCCAAAGTAAATTATCCTCTTCAGAATTGATTACAGAAATAGGTTCTGGAGGTAAAATAGAGTTGTTATAATCATATATTTCCCAAACAGTAGAAGTAATATTTACTA
>CAYNKH010000303.1:0-2310 GCA_964397745.1 uncultured Bacteroidales bacterium
ACAATTTAAACTTAGTGCTCCTGAGAAATCTAAATTTGTAAAAGATGATGATGGGATAGTCCCGATAACTGCTTGTTGACTATTAGTATAGTTTGAACCTCCTGGGCTTAGGTCGTTTAGATAGAAATATCCATTATGCGAACCACCCCAACCCCAATCAAAATGAAAAAAATCTGTTCCTTGATAGCCGTCAACAACAAATGCATGTCCACCCGAGCCACTACCAGAATAATACATAGGTCGAGAATTGTCAATTTCATTGATAAGTATATTATTCCATGCACTTTCTGTGTATATGTGTTTTGATACAAGTACTGTATTTTTATAATCAAAATAATTTGTAAAACTATGTGGAACTCTAAATGAATATGAGCCTGAACCTGTGGGCGAATAGTTCATACTAACCGACACTCCACAATGATACATTAATTTTGCTACTTCGGCGTTCCCACTTCCGTCTGTCATAATACTATAATCATAAGTTGCAGAAGCAAAATCGACACATTGTTCGCCGTAAATCCAGTGCGTGTAACATTTGTCTCCAATACCATTAGTTGGATGCTCTAAATATCTTATAACTTGAGCCATTGCTGTGGCAACGCATCCAGTGTAAACGTGTCCACATGGGCCAGCAGCGTCTGAGGGGCAGTAGGAATTATATCCGTATCCTTGATTCCACGTGGTTGAAAGTAGTGGGCTAACGTCTTTAGCTGGACGCAGTCATAAATCAATATTATTTTCCAATTTATTCCGTAAATTGATTGCTTCAAGCGACGCAGGAACGTTATTTTCTCGAATATACTCTATTTGAAGATAATACGTTTCCATCCAATCTGCAAAAGCGGGAGACCAATCTGCTTCGTTAAAGCTAATATCAGAATTATCTGAATATGCCAGAATAGGTATGGTCTTTTGTTCACCTGATACAATTACAAAACCACCGTCAGCCTCTTTAAAAATGTAAGCAGCTGGACCTATGGATGTCTCTTTTACATAATATTCTTCTACAACATTAATTGATTTAGTGTCTTTGTGTAATATCTCAGAAAATGTTTTATTTGCTATGCTTTTAGCAGTTTCAAACTCAACAACCTGTGCGTTTGTAATTATTAATGAGCTAAACACAAGTAAAAGTGTAAATGTTAATGACGTTTTTTTCATAAATTTAGTTTTTTGTTATATTGTTTTAAAACGATGTTTTTTTTTATAGGTTGCCAATGGTTTTTGCTTTTTATTTGTTGATTATAATATGTTAATTGTTATTTAAGGGCTAAAAAGAGAGTGTTTTCTTTAGGGATATTATGGATTTATGTGTCAGTTTTGTGGTGAAATTTATTTTTTATCCTTTTCCCTTTTTGTCCTACTCGATTTTCACAACTTTCAAACATTTTTATTAAATATTTGTTAAAGTCCCCAAGAAAACTTAAAAAACCAATAAAGTTTTTTAGTTTTGCAGCAATTAAAAGTTAAAAAATAAAAATGCGTTTAAGAATATTAAAAGAAGCAGGAATATTATTTTCAAGATATGGTTTGAGAAGTGTTACTATGGATCAAATTGCTGCGGAATTGGGTATATCTAAACGCACTCTTTATGAAACTTTTAAGGATAAAGACGATTTGGTTTCTCAAGCAATCGAAGAGGGGGTAAAAGCACATAAAAAACATTGTCATAAAGTAATTTTGGAAAGTGATAATGTTATTGAAGCTATATTTAATATAGGTAAACTTAATCATTATCTTTTCAGCAAAATTAATCCTTTGTTTTTTGAGGATTTTAAAAAATATCATTTTGCGATATATAGTAGAATAAATAAAAAAGATGGTTTGCGTGATTATAAAATTACAGAGTCCCTGTTATATCGCGGATTAAAAGAAGGAATATTTTCAGATCATTTAGATCTAGATTTGGTAAATCTATTTTTACATAAGATGATAGATCTCACTCATTTAGATGAGTTTAAGAAATATGGTAATAAAAAGCTGCTTCATTCTGTTTTTCTGCCATATTTATCTGGCATTTCGACCGATAAAGGAAAAGAATTAGTGAGTAAATATTTTAACAAATTTAATACAATAGATTAGTGATGAAAAAAAGATTTTATATAGTGATGTTGATTTTATTCCCGACTTTTCTTTACAGTCAGGAATCATCGGTGTTGAAGCTAAGTATTAAGGATGCACAAAACTATGCAATCGAAAATAATAAAACTCTTCGAAATGTGCGAACAGATGCTGCTATATCAAAGCAGCAAATTTGGCAAGCTATTAGTCAGGGATTGCCACAAGTTTCGGCGACTTTAGATTACACAA
>CAYNKH010000304.1:0-2304 GCA_964397745.1 uncultured Bacteroidales bacterium
AACTTCATCTTTTGGATTTCTTTCAGCAAAAACAGCCTCTTTTTCGTAAGTTTCCTCATCATTATTCCCAATTCCCACCTGCACCAATTGCTTTTGCACAGGTTTTGCAGCATTTCCAATTTCTCTTGCATTTGCATTATGGTTAATTCTCATTCCCGTGGTTTTGCTATTTGCAGCATTAAGTTCGGGTGCTATATTTTTTGTGTTTTGCCCAAAACTTAAAATTGACAATAAACAAAATAGAGAAATGAATGTCGTTGTTTTTAAATTTAATTTTAACTTTTGCATATTTTTAGCTTGTATCATATTATATAATAGTATTACAATGCAAAAATACGGCTTTAAACCACACAAATTGAAATAAAGCAATAGACAAAGGTAGGACATTAATGTTTTTTTAGGCTTTTCTTAGAATAGGTGGTTTGTTATTCAAAGTGTATAATTTTGCACAACAACGACACTTGCTTAACGGCTAATGTTATGCAAAATTATACTTCAAGTACCAGACAATTAGCGAATGGGTTTGGTTAAATTATATGTATGTTTTTTTGTATTTTCGGCTCCGTTCAGAGAGCATCTTTTGTTTTTTTTTAGAAGCTACTAACTCCTTTATATCTTTTAACAGGTATTCGATAAGCCATCATTATCTCGAAAGATCCCGTTTGATGGGCTGTTATGTCCGAAGTTGCAAAATCAGTTGCTATTCCGAGATCGAGCTCATTAAATCTCATGCCAAGCATTGCTACTATGTCCCCAGCAGTACGATACGAAGCTCCTATCCAGTAGTTTTTCTGATAAATTCCTTTAAGGTTAATATCTAGCTGTGATGGTGCTTTAAAAGAGGATTTAGCCAAAATAGATGGTTCTAATTCAAACTCAGTATTAAGCTTAAATTTGTATCCTCCTATCAGATTAAAATGTCGGACTAATTTTGTCATTTGGATTTCTTCTCCACCAATTTTAATAGGTAATCCTAACATCTGATTTGCAGAAATTCCGACAAAATAATTCTCGTGATACATATATACACCAAAGTCAGATTCAGGGATAAATTTTGATTGATGTGTACTGTAAAGGTTTGGATCGAGTTCGTCAAACGCTATTAGTTCTGTATAATCTAGTTGATATTGAAATGCTTGGAGCGATAATCCAAAAGCAAGTTTTGTTTCTTTTGCAACATTCATAATATAGGCATAGTTAACAATCACTCCAATTTTTCTTTCATGTCCGAAGCGGTCGAGAAACAATACAGCACCTAATCCCATATCGTATCTGTCAAAATAATGGTGAGCACTTAATAGTTGCGTTGACGGAGCGTTATCAATTCCTACCCATTGTTGGCGTACTGCAAGTTGAATCGGAATATCTTTTTCGCTACCAGCAACTGCAGGATTTAATAGCATTCTGTTAAACATATACTGACTATACATTGGTATCTGTTGTGCCATAAGAGTCCCTATGAAACCCAAAGCTGCTATTGTTAAAATTATTTTTTTACACATATTTATTGATTTTATTAAATTCGTTATTATTCCGTAATTTAGATTTTTATTATTATCGAATAAGACTAATTGTTCCTTTATAAGTATTGTTGTTGTCCACATTCATTATATACACATAAACTCCTGAAGGCAATTCTTTATTATTATGTTTCCCATTCCATTGATTTGTAGGATCGGCATATTGAACTCCAGTACCTTCAAAAGCAAATATCTCATCACCCCATCGAGTAAAAATATGTATATTTACTTTATTATATGCTTCAATACCTCTAATTCTCCAAGTATCGTTAAGTCCATCTGCATCAGGAGTAATAACTGTAGCTGCTAGCAAATCTTCGATAGGAGCAGCTATAACAACTATTTTCGATGTATCTGAATCGCCGCACAAACCTTCGATAGTATAAATAATATCGAATTCTCCAATTCCTGATTTTTGTGGGTCAAATAAATTATTTTCGATAATATAATCGCCCGACCAAATACCATTTGGGGAAGCTGTTTCGATTAGCACAGGCTCTCCGTCAACATAAAGCGTGTCTGTAGGATAAATTGTGGCATCTGCGTTTTCAATAATATTAAATACAACAGTATCAGCATCGCCACATGCTCCATCGAAATGATAAATTATTTCATATTCGTCAGGTTCACTATCTTGAAACATAAAGTAATGCTGGTTTCCCTGTAAAACAATATTCTCACCTTCCCAAGTACCTCCAGCGGTGATAGCTGTTAATACGACAGAGTTTTCTGAGTAACAATGCGTTAAGTCGGATGTTATTGTTGCGTCAAAATAGTCGATAAC
>CAYNKH010000305.1:0-2288 GCA_964397745.1 uncultured Bacteroidales bacterium
CGGGGGAGGTCTCATAAACTACGAGTAGTTCTATTGAGAAGTCAGCCGAGGTCGTGGTAAAAAAACTAACCACAAAGGACACAAAGAATTCACAAAATAATAATTTTAAAATTTATTGAATTTATTGAGCTATCTATCAATTTGCCAGTCTGAATAGTTTCTCCATTTTTAATTGCTTTGAAGAAATAAATTCCAGACGGAAGATTTTTTGTTTCAATATGTCTAGTTTAAGTTTTTTGAAAGAATTTTCATAAAACAAAGGTACGAATGTCTATGGCCGAATGTATTATATAATTATTTGTAATTGTTACATAGTTCTATGCACTATTATATTTATAATTGCTGTAAATTGATAGAATAAATGGTGTTGTTACCCAGATTTTGAAACCGTTTTTTTTTAATTTTTAGGATTATTGGCAATATAATTTTCTAAATTCAATTCTTTTGCACTTTCCCTCTTTTGGAAGAAAAATAAATCCCGAAAACAGAAATTGCAGCAAAACTTGCAAATGCCCAATTAATTGCTCTGATAAAGACATCAGGATTTACGTATTTCATTGCAGTTTTGCCAAATAATGCAGCAAAAAACAAACTCACAATAGTCATACTTACAATTTGACCTAATACTCTCATTGTTGCAGCGGTACCTGATGCTTGCCCATAAACAGTTTTGGGAACAGAACCCATTATTGTATTCATATTTGGCGAAGAAAATAAAGCAAAGCCCAAACCAAGCCAAATAAGATTTGCTACAATTAACGATATAGGCGTAGTTTCTCCAATAAAACAAAATACAGTAAGCCCAATAGTACACATAGCCATTCCGACACTTGTTAAAAAACGGGCTTGTATTTTGTCGGATAATCGACCTGCTATTGGAGAAAATATCGCCATTATTACTGGTTGGGCAACCAAAATAAGACCTGCATCACGTGGATTTAATCCTCTAAGATTTTGAAGAAAAAGGCTTAATAAAAAAACAATTGCAAATGTGGCACTATAATTAATTAGAGCTGCAATATTAGAATATGCAAAAAGTCGATTTTGGCTAAATAATTTTGTGTCAATTACGGGAGCCGATGAGCGTGTTTCAATAAACCAAAAAACAACAAGAAAAACTGCACCGAATCCCATTATTATCCAAGCCCATGCAGCAGGTATTTGAGTCGATCCGTAAACCAAACAAATTAGTCCAATTATGTAAAACATGGTTCCTTTTAGATTGATTTTTCTCTTTTTATCATTAAGAATATTGCCTTTTCCCAAAAAAACAAAGGCAATTGTTGCAGTAAAAAGCCCCAATCCAGCTGAGATAAAAAAGATTGATCGCCAACCTAAGTATTGTGTTAAAAAACCGCCTACAAAAGGTCCAAATGCAAGTCCAAGATAAACAGCAGCAACCGACATTCCTAAAACTCTTCCTCGATGTTTTGGCGAAAATGCAGATACAAGAATTGCGGGGCCAGTAGTACTGGTAAAAGCAGCACCAATTCCTTGAATAAATCTAAAAACGATAAGCCAAAAACCTGTTCCTGCAATTCCACAAATTAATGAAGACAAAGAAAAAATAACCACCCCAATTTTAAAAAGCTTTCTAATTCCGCTTAAATCGCCCCACCTACCAACTGGCAACAAAAAAATTGCAGTAGAAAGCAAAAATGAGGTAACAACCCAGCTTAACTCCAGAGCATTAAGTCCAAAACTTTGTTCTATTGCTGGTAAGGCTATATTTATTGATGAGATCAAAAATGTTCCCATAAATGAAGTTATTGCTACTATGCTTAATATCGATAATTGTTTTCTTGTCCAGTTCATTATTGAATTAAAAACACAAAAATAGTATTTTGCATTATTACAAAAATATTTTTGTCAGGTTTATACAAATCTTTATTGTTTTTTGTATTTTTATAACATTATTGTATTGTTCCAAATTTATCGTGAATGTTTAACTTAAAAATCTTAAAACCATGAGATATTTTAATTTAATATTTTTGTTCTTTTTGACTATCAATACATATTGTCAGACAGCAGTTTCGGCAATAGTAAAAGATAAACAAACTGGCGAAGTGCTGCCTTATTGCAATGTTTCGGTTGTTGGTACAAGCAGAGGCACAATAACGAATGCGGATGGAAGATTCGGGATTAATGTAAAGTCTGAAAATAATGTTTTGGAGTTTTCATATTTGGGTTATCAAAACAAATCGATAAATGTCTCTACTTTGAAAGATGACAAAATAGTATTTCTTGACAAAAACACTTATGAATTGCAAGAAGTAGAAATTCATGCT
>CAYNKH010000306.1:0-2232 GCA_964397745.1 uncultured Bacteroidales bacterium
ATCTATTTCAGGACATTAAGTCTATCAATCAAAAACATCTAATTATCTATAATATAAATAAAGTAACAGCAGTAAATATAATTGACCGAAAAGACAACATTCTTTTTGCAAATATAGATTCTGTATCGAATAAACAAATTGAGTTTTCGGCAAAAAACAATTGGTTAAAAAAAGGTTTAGATAAAGAAAAATATATTGATTTGTCAAAATCCGCAAAATCTCTACTCTCGAATGTTGCAGTAATTGATAACAATTCGGTGTTTTACAAAAGAAGTTTTATTGGTTTTAACGAGCTTCGCATTTTTATAGCTGATGATAAGTTTTTTCCGATGATATATAATTTCGATGAGAAGACAAAACTTGACTATGTTGTGCTGTCAAACAATACTCCTGCCCGATTAAAAGACATTAAGGATATTTTTGAGTTTAAGACAGTAATTATAGACGGTAGTAATAGCTCATATCGTAAGGCAGAATGGCTCACGGAAAACAAAGATATTGGCTTAGCTATTTTTGATGTTTCGGGTCAAGGTGCATTTATAGTTGATTTGCAGTCATTATAGAATCCAGATGAGAGTCCTTAGCAAAAAAACTCGGTATTGGCTGCGAAATCTATAAACTCTACCAAGTCTTGTCATCTATAAGAACTTCTCTGCAAATTTCAAAATCAAGAACATTCAAATAAGCACCTGTAAAATAAGCTATTAGATTTAATAAACGACTGTAACTGTTCCCTTAAAAGGTTTTTTGCCATTTCGCAAATCAAGTATATATAAATAAGTTCCTGTTGGCACAAAACTGTCTTGATATTTACCGTCCCACCAGTCTTCACCAGTTTCGGCAACATATAATAATTGTCCCCATCTATTAAACACTCTAAGTATCGCTGTAGGGAAAATCTCCATTCCTTCAATAATAAAAGTATCATTAATGCCATCTCCATTAGGGGTAAAAGCATCGGGTATTTTTATACAACTAATTTGGACATCCTCAAGAATTGCGATTCCTAAATCTACCTCACACCGCATAGAGTCGTAAATTTCGACTGCATATTCTCCTTCTAAAAGTCTTGAAATATAAGGGGAGTCAATAAGATTACTGCCATATTTATAATAATATGGTTCTACACCTCCAGTAACAATTATTTCTATTGAGCCATCATTATTACCGATACAACTTGGATCCGAAATTATAAGTTCAGCAATCAATTCGGAAGGTTCGTGAATAACCACACTTGTGTCAAAGATACAGTTATGACTATCAGTAACTCGAGCAGTATAAATGCCCGCTGGTATTCCAGTTTGATTTGCTCCTTGATAAAACTGATTAGTGGCAAAAGCGGTGTAAGTATAAGGTGATGTTCCTCCCGAGGCAGCTAACAGCATTGATCCATCTCTAAATCCATAGCAAGTTACATTTCTAGAGACATAGTCAAGTTTTAGTTCTTGTTCGGCTTCTGTTAAAAGAAAAGATTTTGTTACAGTACAACTGTTGTCATCTGTTACAGTAACTATATAATTACCTGCATCTAAACCGCTTAAATTATTTCCGCTTAATCCTGTATTCCACAAAGTGATATATGGTACGACACCTCCAGAAATAGAAATATCAATTGCTCCATCTTTATCTCCTTTGCATGTAATATGATTAAATTCTGAATTAATTATTAATTCAGGAGGTGAGTTTAAGTTTACCATGTCTGTTTTTGTGCAACCATTTTCATCTGTCACTGTAAAACCAAAGTCTGTATTTGCAGGGATATTATTATTATTATACGAGTTTGAGCCATCGTCCCATACAATGTTTAAATTTCCTGTGCCTCCATAAGCAGTAACGCTAGCACTCACGGGTTCACCAAAGCATCCTGCATTAACTGGAGTCACATTTATGTGTATATTATTAGCTAATGTGATATCAAAACTATCAATTCCATAACAACCATAATCGTCAGTTACAGTATATGAATATGTTCCAGGACTTAACCCCACAGGTGCAAAACCGCTAACACTGTTCGGGTCCCATACTATTGTATAAGGAGTAGTGCCGCCCTCAACGTTAATTATTGCACTTCCGTCATTTTCGTGATAACATGATTCATCATGTATTTCGGAGTGGCTTACATTTAAAGAAGGGGGCATTGTTAATGTATGACTCGCAGTTGCCGAGCAGTTATTGTCATCGGTTACAGTTACTGTATAGTTTCCGACTCCTAAGCCTGAAATTGTTTGGCTT
>CAYNKH010000307.1:0-2231 GCA_964397745.1 uncultured Bacteroidales bacterium
TTTATGATGATGTTGATTTGAAACAATAAGCTGTTACTATTGTATTTAATTTTATATCGAACTTAAGTTTAGAAATAATTATAGTCTTTTTGTCTCTTTTTAGTGTCAGATTAATATAAGCTCCTCAAAAAAAAATGGTAAAGTCATTTGCATTATAAAAACTTTTTTGCAAAAATTAGGGATTTGATTGAATACAACAAAAGGGGCATAAGTGACTGATAATCAAGGGCAGGTCAGGGCTTCTGAAATTGTAAAAATATGAACAGGTACCTTGTTTAATTCAAAGTTTTAATATTTGTAAAATCTGATTTGTTTAGTTGTTTACCGTTATAAGTAAGGGTTTCGCTTAATTTTAGACTATGTTTTTTTATTCCGTTGCTAAAGTAGAGAGTAACGTTAATATTATCTTTGATAAACACATCAATGTTTTCGATATTTACTGCAAGTTTACACTCAATCATAGTTGCAATTTCTTGTTGAAACAGGGGAGACTTAGCGTGTTGTCCAAAAACTACATGTGAGCCTTCGTGACGAATAAATAAAGCCTGTAATGGTTGAAAACTTTCTTCGTATAGTTTTGCTGGAAATGAAATTTCAATTTTGTACTCTTTCTCAACTATATTGCCTGCATTTCTGATAAGGAATTTCGGATAAAAACTCATTGCTGTGAATTTTCCAACACTCAATACTGGCAACCCATTTGTGTTATAGACACCAAGAAATTCGAGGTCGCAGGCACTTATTTTACCGTAAAGCATTCTTACTTCTGACTCGTCTAAAACTACGGCTTTGTTTTTTTGCCATTTGTAATATTTTGAATCACAAAACATGTGAGGTGCATTGTTATTTGATGGAATATCAAACAGATAAATAAACTTTTCTGGCTCTATCTCAATTTTAGAAATGCTCATATCCTTTACAGGACTATCTATTTGAGATTGAATTTCGTGGTTTAGCCATTCGATACTTTTTGGAAAATTAGTTACAAAATCAAATTTTTCTGCTCTATGTCTTTTGGGCAATATTCCGTATATTATTTGACCACCTCCAGAATTTGCAATGGCACAGATGTTTTTTGCAAGTTTTACCATTGATGATGAGTTTACTTGAAAATCTATGCCTTTAATAAAAACTAGACGCGAATGCATTCTTGTTTTATCGTTTATCAAATTTTGATAATAATCTGGACTATTCTTATTGCCTTGCAAATTCATAATGCAAAAATAAGAAAAATCCTTAATTGCGATATGGTTAAGTTAAAATGATTGTATTATTATTTGTGATTGAGTGTTTACCCCTAAGAACGAGGATGAAATTGGATAATAATCTCTCGAAGATATTCTCTATCAACATGAGTATAAATTTCGGTAGTTGTTATTGACTCATGCCCCAACATCTCTTGTACTACTCTAAGGTCAGCTCCACCTTCTATTAGGTGTGTAGCAAACGAATGGCGAAATGTGTGAGGCGAAACATTTTTTTCAATTTCTGCTTTTTTGCAAGCTTCTTTTACAATCGTAAAAATCATTACTCTTGTTAATTGTTTGCCTCTACGGTTGAGAAATAAAAAATCTGTGTGCCCTTTTTGGGGTTCAATCTGATTTCTAAAAGATTGCATATAAAATCCTATTTCTTTTTTTGCCGCACTACCTAATGGTACAAGCCTTTGTTTGTTCCCTTTACCTATTACTCTAATATAATCTTCGTTATAATAAATGTTTGAAATCTTTAAATTTATTAGCTCTGATACTCTTAGCCCACAGCCGTAAAGTACTTCGATTATTGCTCTGTTTCGATGTCCTAACTTATTACTAACATCAATTGATAATAGGATTTTTTCTATTTCGGCAATATTTAGAACTACAGGTATTTTAAGCCCAATTCGTGGAGTTTCGAGAAAAGCCGAAGGGTCTTTGTCAACGAGGTCTTCGATGAGCATATATTTATAAAAGGCTTTTATAGATGATATTATTCTAGATTGTGTTTTATTGGATAGCCCTGCTTCTGCGATATATTCGATAAACTGAGTAAGTATGTTTGGCGTTATTTCGGCAGGTAAAATATTTGAGTTGTGAATTATTAAATAGCTATGAAGTTTATTAATATCACTCACATAAGCAAAATAGGTGTTTTCGGACATGCTCCTTTCAAGTTTTAGATACATTTGAAATTCACCGATTATATTTTGCCAATTTCTCATTAAATTGAATATTAATTATATATTTGTATTT
>CAYNKH010000308.1:0-2210 GCA_964397745.1 uncultured Bacteroidales bacterium
TAACAACAAATGTAGATTAATTGAAGTTCTACCATTCTATATTTACCCAAACTTTAATAAACGACTGTTAACACAACTCAAGTAACAATAGTTCTATCAACATGCACTAATTGTAGAAATAAAGCCAAAGTCAACCATTTTTTTATAATTGATGATTTTTTTGTTGTTTTTATAGTTTATTTTATATATTTGCATTATTAAGCATGAGGATAATGGACGTTTATCTTGATGTTGTGCATAGTTAAGTGCTGTTTTATATTCTGTAAGGGTTTAAATTTCGGATGTTATAGAGATTTTTAATTTTATAAAAACCGTGAGATATTATACATTTGCAAAAATGGCAACCTTTTTGAATAATTTTCGTCAAAATGATATATTTATATAAATAAAGCCTTGTTATGAAAAAAATCTTATTATCATTATTATTGTGTATAGTGACAAGTTTATTCGCTTTTACACAAGTAACAAAAGTCAGTGTTGATTCTGAAAAGCAGTACGAAAATAACACCAAAACAGCTTATCTAACATTGCATGGTTATTATGACACAGATTTGCTAGACGGGATATCGCGACAGTTAAACTCACATCCTGACATTTCCTTATTTTCATTTTACGACAATGCAAATAAAACCAAATGTATGTACACTGCAAATGCAGGCTTAAGCAAAACAATTCTTATAGACCTCATAAATGATTTTTTATCAGATTACTATGAGTTTGACCATAGTAATGATTTACCCAACACAGAATATTTTGAAGATGCTAAAGAAGTCAAATTTGAAGTGTCTGGTATAAAAGATGATGATCATAAAGCTCAAATTATTTTGGAACTATCTAAATTTGGTTTTGTAAATGCAATTAAAATAAATGAACAGGGCATTTGTAAAATCAGTATTAGTAAAACCACCAGAGGGGCAAGTATTAAAACTGCTTTTAACGACTTACATTTAGAAATTATTGAAAATAACACACCTTAAAAAAAACAACTATGAAAAAAATAGCACTAATTAGTTCATTAAGTTTGCTTTTCATACTAAGTTTCACAATGGCTTCTTATGGTCAATGCACTCACTCAATTTGTTTATATGATACTTATGGTGATGGTTGGAGCGGTGGGTCTGTAAGTGTAAGTGTTGGAGGAAGCACTGTCGTAAGTTCTGCTACAATAAGCTCAGGCTACGGTCCAAATTGTTATAATTTTACTGTCAATGAAGGACAGGCGATAACTATAACATATTCGTCAGGGTCTTGGAGTTCAGAAAACTATTATATGATATACAACAACTCTGGAGGTAGTGGTAGTGTTCTTTATGATTCGGGCAGTGGTTACACTCCGCCGTCTTCAACAGTGGTAACAGCAAACTGTTCGGGGGGAGCTCCTCCAGCAAGTGACTGCATGAGTGCTCTCCCGTTTTGTACGAGCGATGCATATACTTTTCCAGCTAGCACAAATGTTTCTAGTATGGGGCAAGTAGGTTGTTTATACACTACTCCAAATCCAGCGTGGTATTGGATGGAAATTGGAGACCCTGGCAATATAGATATTTATATTTCTAGTGGTGGAGATGTTGACTTTATTGCATGGGGACCATTTACCTCACTTCAAGCGGCTTGTTCATCAAATTTAATGTCCAACTCAGGTGTTGATTGTTCATATTCTACAGCAGCCACCGAAACAGCAAATCTTACAAATACTCAAGCAGGAGAAGTTTATGTTCTACTAATAACAAACTACGCAAACATTACAACCAATATTTCTTTTAGTCAAACAGGAGGTGCTGGGTCAACTAATTGTGGCATTATTGCACCGCCAATCACAAATAATGGTCCCCTATGCGAAGGCGAAACCCTCGAACTAACAGTAACAAGTCCTGCTGCTGGAGCAACTTATATTTGGTCAGGACCTAACGGCTTTACATCATCAGCAATGAACCCAACAATTAACAATGTAACAACAGCAAATGCTGGTACATACAGCCTTGCAATTACAATCGGTAGTGAAACAAGTCCTCCAGTTACTACAGATGTAGTAGTAAGTCCCAATGTAACTCCAACATTCGCCGCTGGAGGGACATATTGTTATGGAGCAACAATTCCTGCATTGCCAACTACTTCAACTAATGGTGTTACTGGAACATGGTCTCCTGCAATTAACAATACAGCAACAACTACTTATACGTTTACACCTACGTCTGGTCAATGTGCAACGA
>CAYNKH010000309.1:0-2199 GCA_964397745.1 uncultured Bacteroidales bacterium
AATATTTATTTTAAAAAGTACTTATATTGATTTTTTTTGCCCATTTATGATGATAATTATAAAACTTAATAGATTTATATTTTCCAAAGTAAAAGTTTTAATCATTGCATTGTGGCTACTGGCTATTTTTTATTCCTTTTTGAGAGTAAACGTAATTGTTGTTTCTACTCCAGGGCTGCTACGTATATTTATCGTCTGTCCGTGAGCTTCAATAATATGTTTTACTATTGATAATCCTAGTCCCGATCCTCCAGAATTTAAAGATCTGCTTTTATCGACTCTGTAAAATCTCTCAAAAACTCTTGGCAAGTCTTCGGGGGAAATCCCGATACCATTATCGGTAATTTCAATCAAAATATTATTGTCCATTTCGAACAATTCTATTTTAACAAATCCATTCTCTCTATTGTAGTTTATAGCATTTATCAGTAGATTCGAAATTGCCTGGCGTATAAACTCTTTGTCGGCATTTGCCATAAAAGATTTATCGTAATGTTTAATGATTTGAATTTTGATGTTTTTAGTTAATGAGATATCTTCGAGCGTTTCGATAATATCTTCGCAAAGCGTGATGGGGTCAAAGTTTTGCAAGCGTAAAGTTAATTCACCAGATTCTAATTTTGTTATTGCATCCAGATCATTAATAATATTTATCATTCGGTCGATGTTCTTTTCTATCTTTATTAGATATTTTCTATTGATATTCTCATCTTCTAGTCCTCCTTCGAGCAAAGTCAAAGTATATCCTTGGATATTAAAGACTGGTGTTTTTAATTCGTGAGAAACATTACCTACAAATTCTTTTCGATATTTATTCATTTCTCGCATTCTTTCTATTTCTTTTTCTTGTTCTTCTGCCCAGTTTGCTACATCTGTTTCAACTTCTTTAATTAGGTCGGTATTGTAATTTAATTTGTCATTATATGATGTTTTGTTGTCTGATTTGCCTGTGTGTATCGTCTTGTATATCAGCCTTATCCTTTCGTAAATAAAGGAAAATAATAATTTGCGCATAACAAAGAAAGAAACCGCCATAATTAGTATTGATAAAGTGAATATAAGCCACCAGCTTATGTTTAGGTTTAGATAGAAATTGCATAATACTAGACAAAGAAGGAGTATGGATGATACTATTGCGGAGTAAAAAAAAGATAAGTTATTTGAGTTTTGATTTTTCATTTGGGTATTAAAAATTAATGATAATTACAAAAAAGACAATTATTTAATCAGCATTGAATTTGTAGCCTACACCTTTGAGTGTTGTTATATAATTATCTCCGAGTTTTTCGCGTAATTTTCTAATGTGTACATCAATAGTTCTGTCTCCTACGATTATGTTGCTGCCCCAAATAGTATCATATATTTCTTCTCGTGTAAAAACTTTACCAGGAATAGAAACCAAAAGCTGTATTAAAGCGAATTCCTTTTTTGCTAAAGTAATTTCTTGTTTATCGACACATATAATACGTGATACAAAATCAATTTTAAATTTTCCTGCAACGAAATTTTGGGCTAGGAGACTTGTCTTGTTTTCTACAGCTCTACGCAGCATAGCTTCAATTTTCTTTAAAAAGATAGCAGGTTTAATAGGTTTTGTAATATAATCGTCAGCACCTGCATTAAACCCAGCAATTTGCGAAAAATCCTCGCTTCTTGCAGTTAAAAAACAAATCAAAACTTTGTCAAGATTTTTATTTTTCCGTAATTTCTCACACACTGAGATTCCGTCTATCCCAGGCATCATAATATCTAAGATTATCAAGTCAGGAATTATCTTCTCAGCAATATCTATCGCATCTTCGCCATTAAATGCATTAATCACTTCGTAACCGACTTTTTTGAGATTGTAAGTCATAAACTCCTGAATGTCAGTGTCGTCGTCAACTAATAAAACTTTTGTACTTTTTTTGTTTTCCATTTACGAGTTTATTTATTGGACAAAATTACAGTATAAAAGTAATAAAATCATATTATGCTGCATAAAAATGATTTTTTAGTTACTCCACTTAAACCAGTATCTAATATAGATGTGATGTAATGAGTTGTTGGTCAGTATCTTTACTCTATTAACAATTTTGCTAATTTTAGTGAGTTTGTTAGTTTTACAATATAAATACCAGGTTGTAAATTATTAGTTTTAACAGTATTTATTCCGTTGTAAACTGTTTGATTATGTATGCACTTGCCAGAAATAGTGTA
>CAYNKH010000310.1:0-2198 GCA_964397745.1 uncultured Bacteroidales bacterium
GTCCGCCGTGTTTATGTTTACAATCTTTTCTTGCGGTTCTGATAAACCAGCAGAAAACCTTAACGATTTAAAAGAAAAGTACAAAGACAAAGAATTTAAAAATTGTGATGAGTTTATTGTAGCAGCTGAAGAAATGATGGATGTTTATTTTAAAACCATCGATAAAGCTGTTGAAGGTGACGAAGCAGCAGAAAAAGACATCGAAGCATTTGAAGATTTCCTAGACAATTGGGAAAGTGATGCTGAGAAGTTTGAAGAAGAGTGTCCAGAAAAATTTGAGAAATTTGAAAAAGATTTCGAACAAAAAATGGAAACTTACTTTGACAAACTCATGCAGCTCTATGCACCTGAGGAAGACGCTTATGATGAGTGGGAAGATGAAATGACAGATGAAGAATTTGCTGAATTATTAGACGAAATGACTGAAGAAGAATGGGATGAGTTCAACGCAGAGCTTGAAGCAGAACTTTCAGGAGAATAATAATTTAAGAAAATACTTATTATAAAAAAGGACAGATAATCATTCTGTCCTTTTTTTATTGCTATATTTTGCTATATTCTACTATTTGAATTTTACATAATTATGAAAAAATACTCATTTTTTTATTGTTAGCAGTATATACACTTGCAATTGTTTCCTGTGGCTCAGATAAGCTAGAAAAAAAATTTTCAGTAAAAAAACCTCCAGCAGAAAATCTAAACGATCTAAAAGAAAAGTACAAAGACAAAGAATTTAAGAATTGTGATGAATTTATTGTAGCATCTGAAGAAATGTGTGAGGTTTACTTTAAAACCATCGATAAAGCTATCGAAGGTGACGAATCGGCAAAAAAAGACATAGAAGCATTTAAAGATTTCTCAAATAATTGGAAAAATGATGCTGAGATATTAAAAAAAGACTGTCCCGAAAAATTTGAAGAATCTCAAAATAAATTCGCACAAAATATGGGAACTTACATGGTTAAACTAATTAAACTTTATGCTATTGAAGATGAGCTTAGTACTGAATTGGAAAACGAAAGACTGATGCTGGATTTAGTGAAATACTGAAGAAGAATGAGCTAAATTTATCGCCGAATATGTAGAAGATTAATATTAACGAAAACATTTTTTTTACATAAGAATAAAAACATTATCCTGTATAATTTCTATTGTTTTTTTCGTCCTCTTTTGAGAAACATAAGTATTGTAAGCATTTTTCTGATACACTATTATTGTCCAATCATCACTTTCAAATAATTTCTTAAATTCCAATAATGAAAATTTTGTTGTGAATCTAGAATTAAATAGTCCTTTTCGTGTTTCATTAAACATTAACCTAATGTCTGGGCTTATTATTTTACTCGAACCATTCGAGAGCGATAAACTATCGATACTTTTATAAATAGTTGAACTTTGCAAAGAAAAATTTGCAGTCACAGAATCCTTCACTTCATTTTTATATCTGAATGTAAAATCTATAATTATCTTTTCTTTATTTTGGATGTTATTAAAAATGAGCGGTTTTATAAAAAATTGTGTACCGTCTTCTCCAACGTAAAATGTCTCAACCACTTTTTTACCCGATTTAGTACCCCCTGGTTTCATTGATACACAGCTAGCAAAAAAAATCAGAACACATAAGGTGCTAAATATTTTAAAATTACTTAAATTTAACAATTTTTTTTCATTTTTATTATTTATAAAAAAGAAGGAGGAGTCCCCCCCTCCTTTTCAAATGGTTAATTACTCTCCTGTTACAATTGTTTCATAAGTAACAATTATGCCAAGGACATTTCCTTGTTTAACATCAACAGTTGAAATTTTTGTAATTCCACCATTTTGTGCAGCTGTTCTAATACTAGCATCAGCATTAAAAAATAAAACTCCTAAATAACCTGTTGCTTGCGAGGTTCCAACTTTAGACCCTACAGGATTGCTGGTAGCATTAACTGGTAATGTTAAAGAACAGCTTGTCATCATCGCTACTACTGCAACCAATGCAGCAATTGTTTTAATTTTTTTAATCATATTACTTTGAATTAAAATTTTCCTACTCATAAGGCTTTTCGGAAAACGCCCCGTTTTTTTTAGTGAGTTCTGGTCTTCACTTTTCCGATATAATTTCTTCCGAACTGTCATAATAATCGCAAAGATATGTATTGTTTTCAAATTCAATACCAATATTATCAGATTATGTTGTTTTTTATATGCTTATT
>CAYNKH010000311.1:0-2188 GCA_964397745.1 uncultured Bacteroidales bacterium
GTGGTCCTGTGATTCTGTGATACAGTAGGATAATAAGAACTGCGAACCGCTTTTTGTGATTCTGTGAGCCAGTGGTATAGTTTTAGTGAATATTAACAATAGTCGATTAGTGCGGAATGTTGTACTTTTTATTTTCTACTTAGCTTTTTTGTAATCTGCAACTGCCGTTACCTAAACTATAAAACTCCCACTTATACTTTGGTAATTATAAATTTTATTAATAATGCTTCCAAAGAGGTCTCCAATCGACAAAACCTTTATTTTATCTGACATTCCTTCTTTAATTGGGATTGTATTTGTAGTAATTACCTCAATTATTGAGGAGTTATTAATTCTTTCATAAGCAGGCCCTGATAGAACAGGATGTGTAGCGACAACACGAACACTTTTAGCACCTTTTGACATCATAATATCCGATGCCATAGTAACAGTTCCGGCAGTATCGACCATATCGTCCATAATTATAACGTTTTTGCCTTCCACCTCACCAATTATTACCATTTCTCCAACAGTATTTGCTTTTTCTCGAGTTTTATGAGCTATTGCCATATCGCAATCCAAGAAGTGGGAATATGCTTTTGCTCTTTTTGAGCCACCCATATCGGGTGAGGCAATAACCACATTATCTAAGTCTAAGCTTTTAATGTATGGCACAAATAATGACGAAGCATATAAATGGTCAACTGGCACATTAAAAAAACCTTGAATTTGATCAGCGTGAAGATCCATTGTAATAACCCTATCAACTTTTGAGGCAGTTAATAAGTCGGCAACTAATTTTGCTCCAATCGCCACACGAGGTTTATCTTTTCTATCCTGCCGAGCAAAACCAAAATATGGAATAACTGCAACAACTTTATATGCCGAGGCACGTTTTGCAGCATCTATCATTAGCATAAGCTCAAATAAATTATCAACTGGCGGAAAGGTACTTTGAATAAGAAACACTGTACAACCACGCACGGTTTCATCAAGACTTGTTATAAACTCCCCATCGCTAAATCGAGTAAAACTACTTTTCCCAAGCTCATACTCATGAATTGTTTTCTGACTATTGCCAGCTGCGAGGTGCATTTCTGCCTGACTTTTATTATACCCTTTAACAATTTGCTCGGCTAACTCTCTGTTTGCCGATCCTGCAAAAAACTTAACTAGTGGCTGCATTAAAATTTAAAATTTTTATTTGCACAAACATACAAAAACCAAAATTTAATACCAAGCTATAAAAAAAAAATAACATAAAACTTTTCAACACTTGTTGAAAAACAATTCTACTCAAAAGCAACTGAATAACATGATTTTACGTTAAACATATAGTAAATTGTGATAATTGTGAATAAAAAAGTAATTATACCGAACATTCAAAGTGATTTGGTGTTATATTTTTTTAGGTAAATTTGTATATTGGTATAATATCCATTTTTAAAAACGAGTTTTGAGGGGAAGGAATCTTAATCTATAAAAACTTTAGAAAATGAAAAAGACATTTATAATAGTAATAGGGATAATTGGCGGGATGTTGTTAAGTAGTGGGGCTTGGGGGCAGATATCTAGTTGGTCACTTACATCAGATGGAAATGCATCTGGGGTTAATTCCAATATTTCTGCAGGAGTTTTCTCTGCAACTGGTGTAGGAGCTGTAACTTTTGGCACAAATGGAGCTTGGGCTTCGACTTGGGCAACAGGAGGTATTGAAACAGATAAATATTTTGAAATATCTATAACACCAAATGCTGGTTACACAATTAATGTCACTGAGCTTAATTTTGGCGAAAGAAGATCAAATACAGGAATAAGAGACTATCAAGTAAGATGGTCTATTGATAATTTTTCTAACAATACCAATATTGCTACTGTAAATGTACCTGATAATGATTCTGAAAGAACAAGAAATATAACGGGTCTTAATATTGACGTTGCTGATGGTGAAACTTTAAAAATTCGTTGGTATGGGTATAATGCTGAGGCAATTGGTGGAACTTGGAGGATAAATGATGGGACACTTAATATTGTTGGAACAGTTACAGCAAACTCTTCCACCCCCACCATTACACTCACTCCCACAAGCCTTACTGGTTTCAATTACACCAAAGATGCAGGCCCAAGTACGGAGCAAACATTTACTGTCGAAGGGACAAACTTAACAGCAGATATATCTATTGCAGCACCAACAAATTATGAAATTTCA
>CAYNKH010000312.1:0-2181 GCA_964397745.1 uncultured Bacteroidales bacterium
ATTCTTTTATTATGGCTGACCAGAATATTACATTGACGGCTAACTTTAATGATAATAGTAATATTGACGAGGACGCAGTCGATATGTTTGAGATTTTTCCTAATCCTTTCTCAGATATACTTTATATAAGTAACTATCAGTCTGCAATAAAAGTTTCTTTTACAACAATTACTGGTCAACTAATTACAGAATTTAATAATCTTGAAAACGGACAAATTAACACTGCCGATTTGCCCAAAGGATTTTATTTGCTGATAGTTGATAATAAAGACGGCGGACGACTTGTGAAGAAAATTCTAAAACAATAAAACACTTATCAAATATGAAAAGCTCTCACTTATTGGTGAGAGTTTTTTTTGTTATGGTCTTTGTGAGTTTTTACAAGATTCGGAAAACAGACCCTAATCCACATTATTTATCTTGCCTTCAATATTAGTATTGTCAGCTACAATTTAAATTGATACGACGATTATTGATATAATACCAATGTGATTTTCAACACTGAGTTTTGAAGTTAAAATGGAGCAAACAGGTTGTTTTAAGTACTTAGGGCGTTTTTTTAAAAGGAATAAATCTTATTTTTTATATCTTAGACGTCAAAAGAAGAAAAAGCTGTATATTTGTAAAACTTAGTGTAATAAGAATGAAGTTGTCATATAATTGAGAACCTAAATAAAATTAGAGGATATGGGAAAAACTATTATTTATGCGATTATATTTTATATTGCTTATATAGGCAATCAGGACGAGATAATTCGGGAGTACAAAAACAGAGCTTTTTACTGATGACGCACGATATTTTATACCCATTCATGTTCTCGGCGAATCTAGTGTTCATCGTTACAAGTATTTATGGTTGGTTGTTAAAAAGATTTTACGTACCAAATGCATATAAAGACCATTTACTGGAACTCTATCCTGCTCATCGTTTAGTAGCGGCACTGTATCTTACACAATTGATTGAAATTCCTTATCTATTAATGATAGGTGAGCCAGCTGCACTTTTTTATGCAAACGGAATGGGCGTCCTAATCATTTCTTCCTTTTCGTTGGTTCTGGTATGGGGATATTTCTTTCTGAGAACATATACTAGTAAACAATTATTTATCTTTATGTTGCCTGTTATTGTAACAGGTGCCATACTTATACTGCCTTTGTTGGGTTTAGTCCCATTCTCTCGGACGTTTCAGTATATTATGTTCGGTGTTGTTACTATTGTGAGTGGAGTATATCTTTATCGGCTTATTCGCTTGCGTCAATTGCTTCACAAGAGGATACTTGAGATAGACGAAGACGAATATTCTAATATCGAGGACTTTCCTGTGCGTTTGGCTCGGAGTGTCAAATGGCTAACACCAGTAGTATGTTTATTATTATATTCCTGTTTTATAATAAATGACGAAATCGCAAAAATGGTACGCGACATATTGTATAGTGCAGCAAGCGTGTGGTTTATTTTTTATACACTTAATCCCCACCGTAAGTTGAGTTTTACGAAAGCAAAAGAGTTGAAACAAAAAGTTATTCCCACAAATATACAGTCCTCGCCCAAATACCGCCTAAGCAAAAAGCAGAGCCAAAAAATCGAGAGCCAATTATTCACACTTTTGCGAAAAGAAAAAACCTTTCTCGAAGAACACCTTACAATGGGTGATTTGGCAAAACTAATGAATACTAACAAAAATTATTTGAGCGAAGTAATAGCACGCAGCGAATATCGTACATTCTACCACTTAATCAATACATTTCGCATCGAATTTGCGTGCGAAATTTTATCAGATAACCCAAAGGAGAAACTTGAGCAAGTTGCTATTGTTTCTGGTTTTAACTCAGGCAGCTCCTTTTCGCAAGTGTTTAAGCGTATAAAAAACATGCCTCCAAGCACTTTTGTTAAGTCGCTGAAAGAGAGCTAAATACATCGAGAGTAAAATAAAATACATCGAGAGTAAAACGAATTACCTTAGATATTTGTGTACTTAATGGGAGTAAGATTAACTTAGCCAAAATTATTTCAAAATATAAATTTTAAAGTACAAATATGAAAAAAGCGTTATTAAGTTTGCTAATGGGATTGTTTTTTACAACAATTTCTTACGCACAAGAAAATTTCGAAAACCCAATTGTTATTGGGCAGTTAGATGGCACCTACGAATGTGGTGTAATTTATACGGATGCTAACAA
>CAYNKH010000313.1:0-2174 GCA_964397745.1 uncultured Bacteroidales bacterium
ACGCTTTGAATCAATCACTGAACGCTAATGTTAAAATTGAAAAAGTAAGAGTAAATGTTTTTAGCTCCAGTGTTAAAATTATAAAAGTATCGATTATTGGTAATGATAATTTTAAAAATGACACCTTAGTCTATTTTGATAAAACCACAATCAAACTTGAAGATTACAACACTAAAACAGGAGAGCTCTCTCTAAACACAATCGAAATTTGCAATCCTAACATCAAAATTATTACTGATGAAAATGGTGAAAATTGTTGGAAAAACATAATGAAACCGAGTTTAAGTGCCGATACAATTGATTTGAATATATTTATAAATAACATTAAGCTTATCAACGCAAGCATAATAATTATTGACAACCAAACTCAATCAACAAACAAGTTTACAGATATTAATTTTGCCATTAATTCCACAAAAACACAAAACGGCTTTAAGTCTGATTATAAGATTGACTTAATAACTGAAAACACTTATTTTAATTCAGAAAGCAAAACAAACAATTTTAACCTATCTGGTAAAATTAATAAAGAATATGAAATATGGAGTGGACTCGCTGAAGGTCATTACGCATGGCTGCCCATAGATTTAAACTTTAAAATTAATTTAGATAGTTTAAATAATTCGGAATCGTTTTTAACAGCCTGTTTCAATTTTGATAACGTAATTAATAATACAGATTTGGCGGAAACTAATGGTAAAATCACAATTGATTTAAAAACAGACAGTCATTTTAGTTACGACTCAAGCTTTAATCTAAAAACCAATATAAAATTTGATAAATTTGGTCTTACAAATTCAGAAAACGAAAAACTATTTTTAGATTTTGAGACAGCTCTCTTTTACTCTCCTTTTCAACACGAAAAAATGCTTGTTAATTCAGACAATCTTTTAATTGCAAGCAATACTGACACAATTGCAGGCTTTTTAAATATGTCTTTTACAAACGATAATTTTAGTTCAAACACCTTTATTACTAATACTGGAATTATTGATTATTGCATAAATGATATTTCGATGAAGCTGTCAGCCAATTCTAATTTGAACGGAATAATTAATAAAAACCTAAATAATCTTAATGGATTATTTGAATATTCTTTTATAATTGAAAATAGAAACATTGGCAGCAATACAAATTTAAGTGCTGAGATTTTTGGAGCAATGAATAAAATGAATTTTGACTATAATTTAGAGCTTAAATCCGACTTTGTCGAAGGCAAAAGCCTTGTAAACATCGAAAATCCATCAACATTTTTCAAAGATGCTCCAACAAACATCAATTCTGAAATTATTATCAAGAAAATTAATCTACCAAGCAATAAAAACGCACAATCATTTGACTTTAAAAATAAAATTGAACCTACTTCTTTTGATATTGATTTTCTAGAAAAGATAAACACAAATATTGCATTGCATATTGATAGCATATTTTCTGGAAAATTTACCATATCAAACATCAATGCTAGACTTAAACACGGCCCAAATGCAATAGGAATTGACAGTTTTAGTGCAAATCTTTTTAATGGTAATATAGACTTTAAATATTTGATTAATAAAACCTCAAATGGATTATATTTTGACACTCAATATAGCATCAAAGACATTGACATGTCTGCTTTTCCAAATATTGAAGACAAATTGGAGGGAATTTTAAATATATCTGGGGAAAATTCGATATTTTCGACAAAAGACACTGTTGATTATTCACAAAATACAGGTTATAATGTAATTAATTTATCTAAGTTTAAATTTAAGACAGATTATTTAAAAGAATATGAGATTGACGAAGATTTTATTTTTATTGATAATGCGAATCTTGAAATTATCCTCAACAATGACAGTCTAAAACTTATCCCAACAGAGATTTTCATAAATAAAGCACTGCTAAAACTTGAGGCGACATATTTGATTTCAACAGATGATGTTGATGCCAGCATTTTTATTAACGCACCGAAGCAATATGTCAGTAAGAAAATTCAAATGTTAATTCAATTTATTTCCGATTCCAGTTCTGCTAAAGAAAAGCCAAGTAAACAAACCGACAGGCTGCAATATCTTTTAAAAATCACAGGAAAAATTGATGCTCCGAAGTATAAGGTTTATAAGCTTTAGGTATGTTTTTGTTGATGCCTGAATATGGTTGACCACTTTTTTTTATTTTTCAACCATTTTTGC
>CAYNKH010000314.1:0-2169 GCA_964397745.1 uncultured Bacteroidales bacterium
TTATTGGAGTCTGGCGTTGATCTTCCTTATATTCAGGCATTATTGGGAATGAAAGTAGCCGTACGACAGAAATATATACAGATGTTAGTACAAAAAACTTACAAAACATTAAATCGCCATTTGATGATTTATAATAATTTGCTATATTTGCAATATGATATTTAAAAAACAAGAAAAATAGCATCACTAATTGTTTTCAAAAGACTGCACATATACAATCTACTTTGCTGTATATATGTAATTTGTGAAGATTTAAGGTGGGTGTATAAACGAATTGTACAAGATTAGGAAAAACCAGAGTGTTTTTCGGATAATTAGAACAAATTTTAAACGAAATGGCAACATTAGATAATATACGAAACGGATTGATTGACAAGATTCTGTCCATTAAAAATAAAGATTTTTTAGTAGCTCTTGACAAACTAATTACTTCAAGCACTTCGGAGTCTGAAATTGTTGAATTGACTAAAGAGCAGAAAATAATGTTGGAAATGAGCGAAGAGGATATCAAAAATGGAAGGTTGGTTTCTCAAGAAAGAATGGACAAACGAAACCTCGAATGGCTAAACGGAATGTAAAATGGACACGTACAGCAGATATTCAGTATGTTGGGATATTAGATTATTGGGTTAAGCGTAATAAATCAGCGACTTACTCAAAGAAACTGATTAAAATTGTAGCGGAACGAACGAAACAAATAGCAGATTCGCCATTTATTTATAAAAAAACTGATTTTAAAGATATTCGAGTAGCATCACTTGGAATTTTTAGTATTTATTACAAGATATCGGAAGAGGAAATATTAATTACTGCTTTTTGGGACAATAGGCAAGACCCGAAAAAATTATTGCAAGTTCTAACGGATAAAGAATAACGTTGTATAATAAATTGTGTCTGCAAGAACCGAGTTGACGAGCTCACTTCGGCAGACTTATTTCGGCAGACTCACTTCGGCAGGCCATCGCAGTGCATCGCAGCTAAAACTCTTTATTTTTAAGTCTTTGATAATTCGACAAACTTGACAATTATTCATAGAAACTATATCCCATTTTGTTTTCTTTTATTGCTTTACTAATCAGCACATTAGTTGTATTGTAAATATTATATTTGATTTTTCTACTCTTTTTTTTTGGTTTTATATTATTTTTATTTAGTTTTATGCTGTTAAATGTATAAATTTAACAACATATATAAGCATTTTTGTTGTTCTTAAGCATATTAGGGACGAAGCGGAGCTATAATAAAACGCCATTCAACATATAGAATAAAAATATTTTTACATTTTTTTACATGTATCATTTTTTTTGTTTATATTGCAATTGTTAGTTTGATTAAAATATAATCTACCATGATAAAGACAAAGAAAATATTACATCACGAAAATGAGCGTTTATTTATTATATTTCCTTTTGACAGGGCTTTGATAGAAAAGGTAAAGACTCTTAAGGATGCCAGATGGAGTGCTACACATCGTGCTTGGCATATTCCATATAATAAATATAGTCTTGGTTGTTTTTCTAGATTATTTCCAGATCTTGACATATCGGAATATTTACAGGAGTTTTCCGAAGAAAATAACAAGTCGAAAGAATGTACTCAGAACAACATTAAAACAGGAATAAGGATTGAGTACTCATACGAAAAGATAAGAATATGGTTAAGTAAAAACCTATCAGATATTGCATTTTTAAGGACTTTTAGGTACGGTCGATGGAATCCTACTCAATATTGTTGGGTAATACCAAATTACGATGAAAATTTGTCAATAATACGATTACATTTTGGAGATCGCATAGTTTCTATTAAAGAGGTTTTGAAAAAAAAGACCGATACGTTAAAAAAACTCGATACTTTAACTATTCCCAGCGAGGTAAATAATTATGCTCTTCAACTATCAAAATGGATGGAGCATAAGCGATACAGTCCATCGTCAATAAAATCTTATGTTGAAGCGGCACGTATTTTTTTAGCATATACTTATCCTAAACCTATTGATAAATTAGAGAATAGTGATATGGTAGATTTTGTTAATAATTACATAATACCACGTCGTTTAAGTTATTCTTTTCAGAATCAAGTAATAAATGCAATAAAATTACTTTTTAAAGAAATAATTAATAGTGAAATTGATATTGATAAATTGGAGCGTCCACGTAGGGAACATAAGTT
>CAYNKH010000315.1:0-2134 GCA_964397745.1 uncultured Bacteroidales bacterium
CATTAGAGATTACTGTTTCATAATATGTCATACATGTAATAGTAGGATTTATAATTAATTTATTTGAATTTTTATAATCATATTTAAAACTTATAATATCGTTATTTAATTCATAATATACCTCAGCATTTTCATTTTTATTATCGTTATAATATGCCTCAGGAATATTCTCTTCAAAATCAAAAAATTTTGTTTTTACTATTACTTGTCCATTAATTATTTCTAAAGAATTAGCTCCATTATATTTTATTTTAACATCCTCAATATTTGCTCCTTTATGTAATATCACATCATATTTTAATCCGCCTTCATATTGATTAAAAACAACATCTATATTTGGATAGATATTTTTGTAGCAGATATTTTTATAAGAGCCAACATTTGTAATATTACTACGCTTATTAAGGAAATAATTAAGATAATTTTTGTTTTTTTCTCTTGGAATAATTTTACAATCATTTGTAGCTCCAATAAATTCAATATCTATTCTCTGTACCTCTCGACCTAGAGTTTTATATATACTATCAATTGCATTTTGATCTCCTTCGTACCTGCTAAAATCAAATTCATCTAAACTAGCAAACGTACAAACGACACGATTGCTTTCAAAAAACATTGAATTATTATTACTAGCATACAGATATTGAACTTCTGGGTGAAAATTTTCGTCCCAATCTAAAACTTGTCCATTATTCTCAATAAACTGAGAAAACACCGAAATATTAAAACAAACTAAAAAAACAAAGCATAAATTAGTAATTTTTCTCATATCAACAGATTCAATTTTTCTAACAATAATTACAACAAAAGTTGTAAATAAAAAATGCCAACCCTAACATTTTTAATTATTTGTAAAATTAATCAATTTTCAACTAAAAATATCAGGTTACACAATAAATTATATAAACCTTTATAGTCAAATTAAGGCTGATGATATAAATTTTATAATTTTAGCGTTAATATTATAGAACTAACAACTTCATTAGTAGTTTATCATATAAAGCCAGAATTAAAACCAAAATGCCTGATAGCTGTAATATTGAACATATCAAAATACATCGATCAGACATTCTGGACAAACGCTATCGTCTGTTAATAAAATCAGTGTTTATTATTTAATTAAACTAATTGTACCCTTATAAGTAGCATCATTATCTCCAAGAATTAAAACATACAAATAAGAACCAGTTGGCAAATCTTTGTTTTTAAATTTCCCATCCCATTGATTTTGGACATCGGTATATGCTGTTCCCGAACCATTGTAAACAAACACCTCATCGCCCCATCTGGTAAATACATTAATACTAATATTATCGTAAGCTTCAATTCCTTGAATTTTCCAAGTATCATTATATCCGTCATTATCGGGAGTTAAAACAGTGGAGACAAGTAAAACACTAATTGGTGCTGCAATAACAATAATATGTGTTGTATCTGCATCGCCACAAAGCCCTTCGATAGTATAAATTACCTGATGCTCTGCTGGTCCAGCTTCCTGCGGATTAAAAACGCCAAATAGGTTTACAAAAATGCCATCCCACACACCTTCATCTTGTGCTGCTTCCAACTGAATAGGATCATCTTTGTCTGTCAATGTGTCAACAGGAGTTATTGTAGCATCAACAAGTGGATGGATAGTAATATTTACTGTATCAGCATCACCACATAAACCATCATAATGATAAATAATTTCAAAGTTTCCAGAACCAATATCAATCATATTAAGATATGTTTCATCGCCTGACACAATAATATCTGCACCTTCCCATGTTCCACCAACAGATGCGGCAGTTAATAATGCGATACTATCTCGGTAACATAAATCTAATCCTGATGTTATACTTGCATCAAAATTTTTGATAATGTTAATTGTTATTTGGTCAGTATCACCACATGTTCCAGCAATAGTATAAGTAACAATATGCTCACCTATACCTGCAAATACTGGATTAAACACACCTGTAGAAGCATTAGTAATTCCATCACCACTCCATGTTCCACCAGTTTGAACTGCTGTAAGAACAATTGGTTCAGCATCTTCGCAAAATGGTCCGACAGGATTAATTGTTGCATCAGCTGATGGCAA
This sequence comes from uncultured Bacteroidales bacterium, assembly GCA_964397745.1. GTDB lineage: Bacteria > Bacteroidota > Bacteroidia > Bacteroidales > ML635J-15 > Bact-19. The sequence goes on from CAYNKH010000315.1 coordinate 2,087, forward strand.
AACAACAATTACAATATCGTCAGAGCCACCACATTCTCCAGTAAATTC
>CAYNKH010000316.1:0-2131 GCA_964397745.1 uncultured Bacteroidales bacterium
AAGCGTTTTTCGATACTTATGTCTATCCATAATCCAGCATCATTTACTTGAGCATAAATAACAGACGATAATGCTATTAGCATTCCAATAATAATAGATCTAATCATGATAATAAATTTGAATTCTTGCAGAGTCTCTTAAAAAATTTATTCTTGTTACACTTACATCAAAAACATCTAAACCTGTGCGTTTTCGAAGGTCTTCGATAAGTTTTTCTTTGTTTTTAGGTTTAGTTAGTTCGGTGTTGTCATAATCTATTCTTTTAACATTATAACGTTTAAAAAACAATTGGCTATCTAAAACAAAAGTGAAGATAATAATAATTGCGTTGATTATGATGGTTTCATAGATTTCAAGGTGAATGGCGTTTAACAAACCTAATGCAATAAAAATAAATAGGTAAGTCATATCTTTCATCGAAATTCCAGCCGTTCGATATCTTAGCATTGAGAATACCGCAAAAAGACCAAATGCAGCTCCCATACTAATCTTTACCTCATTAAGCACATAAGTAAGAAGAAAAATAATGATATTAAAAAGTAGAAATGTAAAAATATAGCCTTGTCGTTTGTTATTTGGATAATATATTAAGAAAACAATTTGAAAGACTGTAATTAAATTGATCGCCAAATTAAGAAAGAAATAAGCACTGATGTCAACCTCTTCTTTTTTCTTCTCTTTTTTAGGTTTATCAACATCTTTTTTAATATCAACTTTAGCATCTTTATTAACTGTTATCTGTACTGGTAATGTGTCATGAACTGTTTCTTCAAATTTACTAAACTCTTCTTTTATTTCATTAGGTTCTTGTGCGTTGCCAGTGTTCACAGGCAATAATAATCCAAGTAGAAATATCCCCAATAATAGTATTTTAAATATTTTCATTACAAAGTTTATTAATTAATCTAAATTTTTCGTTTATGTTATTCGTCTTTAAAGGATATAAAGAGGCAATTCCAAGGCAATATTTGCTTAAACTTGACTGATAAACATAGTTGTCGCTTAAAATTTGCCGTGCCTTAGATTTTGCTGTTTTATCCTGTTTAAGTTCTAAGATGATTAGTTTAGGATATTTTATTCCATTTTCATGATTTTTGTACCTTAAACCAGTATCAATTGTGAGTCTCTCTGTAAAATTCTTATTAACCAAACTTATGCGTTCAAATTCTACCAATAATTTATCATTAAATCCTGCGATGTCTTTTTTTAACACCGAATGAGCAAAATCAATGCACTGCGGACATAATTCAAAGTTTTTATCTTCTATTTTGATTCTTGTTTTGATGGTTTTTTTATGATTGTTTTTTTGCTTTACCTCAAAATAATATTTATCTGTTGCAATATATTGCCGTGTTCTTAATTTAAACCTATTGCTACGCCCGAATTGATGAGTATAATAGCATATAAAATCATCTGAATCGTAGTACATTGTTTTGTAAGCTAAAAGGCGTTTTTGCGATATTTCAAGTACAAAATAATCTTTCAGTAATTCGTTTAATATTACTGGCAACTTATTTATGTGGAAAGGAAATTTGCTATCCATTCTATTCATAAGTTTAACAGCTCCCATATTTTGCAAAGACACTGTATCAAACGACTTTAATATTTGCTTTGTTTTTTTCAATTAGCGTGTTTCGTAGGTGTATTTCTTTTCCCATTTTATCTCTCCGTTGGGACGATATTCAACACTCGTTTCTTTTAATCCGTTTTTATCGTAGGTAAATACTTGTTTTTCAATTTCATTGCCTTCTTCATCGGTTATTATTCTCTCAGTTTCATTTCCAAAAGCATCATATTTAAAGGTTTTTTTTACGGTTTTTGCTTTATTTTGCTTGTATTCAAGCTCTTCGCTCACATTTCCAAAAGTATCGTATTTATATGCTTTTTTGCGTCGTACAAGCCCACTCATGTCATATTTTATTTCAGTAATTGTTTTACCATCTTTATTAAACTCTTCGTAAGTATCGACATAAGTTATTATTAATGTATCAATAGCAATTGTTTTAGTAATTGTCTGTGAGGTAATTTTGTTGTTTCTTACCTTTTTTGCACTCTGAGAAAAACAAAATAAAGGTAAAACCATTACTAGTAATAAAGCGATTTTTTTCATATTATTATTTAATTATATATT
>CAYNKH010000317.1:0-2110 GCA_964397745.1 uncultured Bacteroidales bacterium
AATTATTTAGTTATGTAAATGAAAATATTTATAGTATAATCGTTGTTTTGCTTTGTTTGTTTGCGATTTTTCCTTTTGTGTTTTTAGCTCAATATAATGTTCCTGGAGCATCTGATGATTTATTACATGGTTGGTTCAAAGCCGACATGAAGTATTTTGAAGGGATTTGGTCGTGGTATAGCGGCGGTTGTAATGGTAGGTTTGCAAATGCTTTTATTATGCAGGTTCCAGGACGTTTTTTTCTAAATGTTGGTTTTGGTAAAGTATTCCCTTTATTTTTGATGAGTATATTGTTTTATTCAATATTTTATCTTTTTCAAGTTTATAATAAAAAGTCTAATATAAAAAAGAGCTTATTTTATTCACTAATTTTAATTTCGTTTTATCTTGCAATTACACCAGATATTCATCAGTTTTATTGGTTTTCGGGTGCAACTGTTTATGTTTTGCCCGCAGTTTTTTACTTCTTTTTTCTAGGAATGCAAATTAAAGCAATTGAAACAAAACTTACGCCTTGGAAGGTAATTCTTAGTGTTTTGCTATTGTTCTTTATTATCGGCTCTAATGAGAATTGGATGATTATCGGGTTCATTACCAGTGTTTTGTTTTTTATCAATCCTTTTTTATTAAAGAAACGGCCTACTAAAGGGCAAATGTGGGTACTTGTTTTTACACTTATTTTTGTTTCGCTTGTGGTTTTTGCACCAGGAACGACTTTTAGAATGACAATGGAAGGGCAGAAGACTGCAAATGCAGATTTTTTTGCATCCCTTTCCTTGGCAGCGTTTAGTCTCTCCAATCTTTTTGTAGATTGGTTTTTAAATTGGGGTAGTATAATTACAGTGTTTGGTTTGTTAATTATTGCATCTCATGAAAAGAAACAAAGTAATGCTTTAGCACACTTTTCCAATCAGTTTATGTTTTATCTTTTGATTAGCTTGATTTTTGCAGGCATATTTATCATCTTGTATTCTTTAGGGCACTTCTTGCCTTTGAGAGTGCGGGGAGTGGTTCCAACATTTTTTACTTGTACAATAATCTTGATTTTTATTATAGGACGATTAGGGCAAAACGAAAAATTAAAATCAAAAATAAATCTATTCTCAAGGAAATCAGGAATGTTTATATTGTCAATTGGAATGTTGTTGGTTTTTGCAAGTTCTTCTAATGTGAAAAATGCCTACACTGATATATTCTCTGGTGATGCAAAGGAAACGGCAGAGCAAAGCATCTGGGTTCAGAACTACATGAAAAATTATGCATCTGATGAACTACACATCCCACAATTAAATCGAAATACAAAAACACTTTATACTTTTTATATTCCTGAAAATCCGCACGGTTGGTATCATTGGGTAACTGCAATTTACTTTGATATAAAGACAATTTCGATTGATTATACTCGTAGTTTAGATGAGTTTATTGCAATGAAATCAAATACAGATGGAATTATTGTAAATTCCACAAATAAGTTTGGTCCAGTTTCAGACTTTCTAATTAGTGATATCATTCAAAAGGAGTTACCTAAAATTAGAGTTAAGGTAAATGTATATGAAATTTCACCAGAGTCAAAGGCAATGTTGGTTTTTGAATCAGACCCATTATGGAAAGGTTTTTTAATTAATGAGATTAAAGATGATAAGGGTAATATTGACTTTACGTGGGATTTTCCTGTTGATAGCATGTTTAACTCAAATGTTTTAAAGGTTTATATTTTAAATCCAAAAGATGATACTGTTTTGATGAAACCTGTAAGTGGCGAAATAATTTAGTGTTTGATTTTATAATGGTCTTGCAAATGCTTTTACATCTTCTGCTTTGATAGTAGAGCCACCTAAAATAACTAGACGTTCAATAACATTACGAAATTCTCGTATATTTCCTGTCCAATCAATATCTTGCAGTGCTTTAATGGCATCTTTATCTATTTTTTTTAGTTGCACGCCTTGCTCTTCACATGCTAAGTTAATAAAATGGTCTGCAAGCAGCGGAATGTCATCTTTACGACTGTTAAGTGAAGGAACATGTATTAAAATTACACTTAATCGATGATAAAGGTCTTCGCGGAAATTGTTTTTTTCTATCTCTTCGCTAATGTTTTTATTTGTTG
>CAYNKH010000318.1:0-2092 GCA_964397745.1 uncultured Bacteroidales bacterium
CCTGATTTAGTTTATTTTCAAAATTATAAGTCAAAGAATATTATCGCTTATACATCATATATGGACTCCTGGCTAATAGTTGGGAACAATATTGATAAAATGAACTTTAGAGAATTTGTGAAAATCTAAGAGAATATATTACGCAATATTTTGCATAAGTAAACCCTTATCGAATGGGTTTTATCTTTGTTAATCCAATCATTTTATTACCCTAAACAGGCTATTTTTCTAAACTTCAACTAATAGTTTTACAAAATAAAATCTGTTGATAAAAAATCAGACTTTTCGTTTCGTAAAATATCTCGTATTATATCTTTATTTATATCATTTTCTTTTGCAGCAAATAATGTTCTAATCGAAAAAGCTCGTAGAGCATCGTGTGTTGATAATGTTCCTTCGGCAGAATCTTTACGACCTGTAAACGGAAAATTATCCGGTCCTCGCTGGCATTGTGAGTTGATATTTACACGACAAACTTGATTAACAAGAGTATCAATAAGTTTGCTTATTTGGTCTGTGTTTTTGCCAAAGATACTTGCTTGTTGTCCAAAATTTGAATCAATAACATAATTAAGTGGCTCTTGGATGTTTTTGTATTTCAATACTGGAATTATTGGTCCAAATTGCTCTTCGTGATAAATTCTCATTTTCTCATTGACATTATATAAAATCGCAGGAAAAAAGAAGGATTTATTAAATTCTCCGCCTCTTGGGTTTATCACTTTTGCTCCATTTACTTCTGAATCTTTGATAAGCTCGGTAAGATATTTTGTTTTGCCAGACTCGGGTAGGGGAGTAATATCAACATCTTTATCCCAAGGCATTCCTGAAATCAATTCTTCAACTGCATTTGAGAGTTTGTTTAAAAAATCATCTACAATATTTTCATGCACAAACAATAGTTTTAAGGCTGTACATCTTTGTCCGTTATATGATAATGCCCCCAATACACATTCTTTTACAGTTGCATCAAGGTCTGCGTCTTCGAGAATTATAGCCGGATTTTTTGCTTCCAGTCCAAGTATGCTTTTTAATCTGTGTGGTTTTGGGTGTTGAGTTTTAAGTATATCTGCAACTCGACTTGTACCAATAAATGCTAGTACATTAATCTTTCCCGATTTCATAAGTGGAGTAATTACTTGTTCTCCTTGGCCATAAACTGTATTTACAACTCCTTTTGGAAATGCTTCTTGAAAAGCTTTTAAAAGCGGATAATGCAAGAGAACTCCAAATCTTGGTGGTTTAAATATTATAGTATTTCCCATTATTAAAGCCGGGATTAAAGTTGCAAATGTTTCGTTAAGCGGATAATTAAAAGGACCCATACATAAAACTACGCCTAATGGAGCTCTTCGAATTTGTGCAATAATTCCTTGCGAAATTGTAAATTTAGATGCGTCTCTATCAATGTTTTTAAGCTCATCAATTGTATCGTTAATATACTCAACTGTTCTGTCAAATTCTTTTGCGGAATCCTTGTGTGACTTGCCTATTTCCCACATAAGCAGATTTATTACTTCGTCTCTCTGCTCTTTCATTAGAATAACGAACTTTTTTATTCTATTGATTCTATCTTCAACACGCATTGCCGGCCATTCTCCGTTTCCGTTATTATACGCTTCAACTGCCGCATCTAATGCTTCATAAGCTTGTGTTTCTCCCATCATTGGATAAGACCCAATAAAATTATTGTATTCGGTTCCCTCTTTTAAAAATACAGGTGAAAATACTTGGCTGGATTTACCGTCCCATTTTTTGATTTCACCGTTTAACAAGTATTCGTTTTGAATTATTGGAAATTTACATCGAAATTCAGTAGGTACATCATCAATTTTCGGAAAAATGCTTTCAAAATCTTTCATAAGTTTTTATTTATTTGACAGTTGCAAATATAGGGGTTTTATGTGGGAATTATATTGTAATTGTGGATTTTTTCAATAATTTTAAAAGTGATAATTTGATATTTTGTGCATAGTGAAAAGTATCAAACAGTAATGGTAATGCAATTATTGTGAGAAGTTAAAATATGTTCAAAATAAAAACTCTCACCGAAGCGAGAGTACAGGATTTTTATCCTTCGGCATATAGCCTT
>CAYNKH010000319.1:0-2087 GCA_964397745.1 uncultured Bacteroidales bacterium
TTGGCGGAGAGAGGGGGATTCGAACCCCCGGTACCAGTTACCCAGTACGTCAGTTTAGCAAACTGGTGGTTTCAGCCACTCACCCACCTCTCCAGTATTTTATTAATGCAAAAATACAAAAACTATTGTGATTACAAAATATTTAATCGAAAAAATAAATGTAAATAATGGTTGTGCAAGAACTTTTAAACTTTAAATAAATCTGTACTTAAATATTTCTCGCCTCTGTCGGGAAAAATAGTTACAATACGTCCTTTTTTAATGATTTTTGCAATTTCAATAGCGGCATAAAGTGCTGCACCACTACTCATTCCACAGAATATTCCTTCCTTTTTGGCTATTTCTCTCGACATTTGAAAGGCTGTTTCGGTTTCGACCATTATTGTATGATCTATTTTTGTGTCGTCATAAATAGATGGAATAATTGCTTCGTTCATGTTTTTTAATCCTTGAATATAATGTCCTTCTACTGGTTGGGCACAGACAATTTTAATGTTTGGATTATATTCTTTGAGCACTTTTCCAACCCCCATAATTGTTCCACTTGTTCCTATTGCTGAGACAAAATAATCGATTCTGCCGTTAGTTTGCTTCCAAATTTCTTCGCCAGTTGTTTTGTAATGAGCTACACCATTATATTTATTTGAGAATTGGTCGGTCATAAAGTATTTGTCAGGACTTTGCTCTGTTATTTCTTTTACTTTTCTAATAGCGCCATCAGTACCATCTTCTGCTTTGGTTAAAATAACATTTGCACCAAATGCTTTAATCATTTTTCGTCTTTCAATCGAAACTGCTTTGCTTATAACTATTTCAACTTTATATCCTTTTATTGCTCCAATCATAGCTAAGGATATTCCTGTATTACCCGAAGTAGCTTCAATAATAGTTTTGTCTTTGGTGAGACTTCCGCTCGCTTCTGCTTGCTCAAGCATTTTTAGTGCTATCCTGTCTTTAATACTACCAGTAGGATTACGTCCTTCAATTTTTGCAAAAATCGAAACATTTGAATTAGGATTTAGATTATTGATCTCAACAATAGGTGTTTCGCCAATAGTTTGAAGTATGCTTTCGTGTATCATTATTGTTTTTTTTGCAAAGGTAAAAATTTGATTAAAAAAAGAGCTCGTTTTCTAAATTCATTATGCTTATATAAATAATTTGGGTTTTTATTTTAAAACTTATGTTTCAAAAAATATCTAAACGCAAGCTGACCTTAGAGATTGTCAAGCTGTGAAATCGTAGTGTTTTTGCACTTCCCCACATTTTCTAATACTGTACGTATTAAATATTATTGTTATTATTAAAAAAAAAACTTGTTGTTTTTTATAAAAAGCATTATATTTGTAGTTGTTAAAAGCATCTACTATGAAAAAAACACTGCTTTTTGTGATTTTATTAGTATTGAGTCTTATTGGTAATAGTCAAACAATTACCAATATTGGGGCAAAAGTTCATATTAAAGATGGAACAACAGTAAAATTTGCAAATCTCTATAATGCAGGGGTAAACGGGCTATTTTATTATGAAAATAGTATAGAATTATCTGGTAACTGGATAAATGTTTCACCTGCAGCATTTAATCAAGGAGCAAATGGTAGCGTGAGTTTTAACGGTAATTCTCAGCAGTCAATTAGGAGTGGAGGTAGTGCTTTTAATAGGCTTATTGTTGACAATTCGGCAGCAAATAATAGTGAAATTCTCCTTAGTGATAATATGGAGATTAAGTCTCAACTTACACTTACAGATGGGATTTTAAACACAAATAGTAACACATTAATTTTTCAATCTACTGCAACAACCAACTCAGGAAATGCCTCTAGTTTTGTTCATGGTGAAATGGAAAAAAGTGGAGCTACTCAATTTACTTTTCCTTGTGGTGATGTAATTTCTAGGGATTTGGATGGAGATGCCATTAATGAAAATTATGTAGTTTGGTCTCCGATGAGATCCAGTCCTTCTGCCTCAACAACAGTGAGTGCAGAGTATTTTTTTGATAATAAAGATCATGCAAATGTTGATATGCCAGATTGGTGGGAGCATGGTGGAAATATGGATGCAACATTACATCATGTAAGTGATAGAGA
>CAYNKH010000320.1:0-2080 GCA_964397745.1 uncultured Bacteroidales bacterium
AAAAAAATTCATAAAACATGATTAAAAAAACAATAATAGTATTTGTAATTCTAACGAGCATGTCTCTTTTGTCTTTTGGGCAAACAACTCAGGACGATGTAATAGGGCGTGATGCTCCTAATACAATAACAACCACTGTCCCTTTTTTATTGATAGCACCCGATTCTCGTGCTGGTGGACTTGGTGATGCAGGTGTGGCAACAACCCCAGATGTTAATTCACAGCATTGGAACGCTGCTAAGTACTCCTTTATTACCAATGATGTAGGGGTGTCTATATCTTATACTCCTTGGTTAAGACAATTGGTGCAGGATATGAATTTAGCTTATGTTTCGGCATATAAAAGAATAAATGAAGAAAATGTTGTTAGTGCATCTCTTTTATATTTTGACCTAGGAAGCATTCAGTTTCGTGATGTTAATAACACATTATTACGCGATTTTACGCCAAACGAGTTTGCAATTGATTTTGCATATTCTAGGCTTTTGGGAAAACACTTCTCGGGTGCTGTTGCTATGAGATTTATTTATTCAAATCTAACAGGTGGTATCGAAGTTCAGGGTAGTCAGTCTTTCCCAGGAAAAACCGTAGCTGCCGACTTTTCTTTGTATTATCATAACGACGAGATAGAAATTGGTGGAATACCAGGTACTTTGATGTGGGGTATGAATATTAGCAATATTGGTGGTAAAATCTCATATACTGATAATGAAAATCGTGATTTTATTCCAATGAATTTCCGTACGGGTGTTGGTTATGTGTTTAAATTAGATGATCACAATCACTTTATGGCAACTGTTGACTTTAATAAACTGCTTGTTCCTACTCCTCCTGTTTATTATAATGCAGGTGATATTTTACCTAGTGGTGACACTGTGTTACCAAGTAGTGAAATCATAAAACATGGTAAAGATCCTAATATCTCCGTTGGTGGTTCATTGTTTCAGTCGTGGTTTGATGCTCCTGGAGTTGCAACAGCATTTATCAGAGACACTGATGGTGATGGTATTGGTGATACTGCTTCGCCTTTTCGTGAAGAGCTAGCCGAATTTACAATTTCTGCTGGATTAGAGTATTGGTATGATAAACAGTTTGCTTTACGTTTAGGGTACTTTAATGAACATCAATATAAGGGGAATCGTAAATACTTTACAGTTGGTGCTGGGCTTAAAATGAATGTTTTTGGTCTAGATTTCGCTTACCTAATTCCTACTACACAAGCAAATCCGCTGCAAAATACTCTTAGGTTTACATTAACATTTGATGTTGGTGGACTTGCTGCCGAAAACTCTTAAAATGAATTTTAGAATTGGCTATGGCTATGATGTACACGCTTTTAAAGAAGGCGTGGAGTTTTGGCTAGGCGGAATAAAAATAAAGCATTCAAAAGGCTGTGTAGCTCATTCGGATGGCGATGTCTTAATACATGCCATTTGTGATGCAATTTTGGGAGCTGCTGCACTGCGAGATATTGGTTTTCATTTCCCCGATAATAGTGTAGAGTTTAAAAATATCGATAGTAAGATACTTTTGAAAAGAACTCACGAATTACTTAAACAAAAGCATTATAAGATTGCAAATATTGACTCTACAATAAGTCTTCAACAACCAAAAATTAATAATTATATTCCCGAAATGATAAAAGTTTTAGCCCTTGTGCTAGAGCTTGACGAAGATCAGATATCTGTGAAAGCAACTACAACCGAGGGGCTTGGGTTCGAGGGCAGAGGAGAGGGAATTAGTGCGTTAGCAACAATCTTAATATATAAAGATGAATCTATTGATTAAAAGTATTGACGATCTAAATATTATTAAGGATTTGGAGGCTTTTAGTTTCGTTTATTTTAAAAATGATAAATGTTCGGTTTGCGATTCGTTAATGCCTCAAATACAAAAACTTATTAGCAGTTTGGGTGAGCAATTTTATGTTGTTGACTGTTATGAAAATCCAGATATTGCTGCTCAAAATCTTGTAATGACTGTTCCAACACTTAAAGTGTTTTTTGCAGGTCAAGAAGTTATCAGCATGATACGGTTTGTTAATCTTGCAAAATTGCAAACAGAGTATGAGAGAATAAAA
>CAYNKH010000321.1:0-2071 GCA_964397745.1 uncultured Bacteroidales bacterium
ACCGACCTACTGAATACCGACCACCGACCTACTGAAAACCGATAAAAACAAGAATATTTATAAACAATTGACATTCAAAAACATACACATAAGCACTCAAACCCTTTATCTAAATAATGCAGTTTATTGACTGATTACTACGTGATTATTACAACAAAACCAAAAACATAAAAAAAATAGTGAAAAAATGTTTTGAGTACCAATTAATATTACTATTTTTATGCGTTGATAAAGTTTGAAGGTAAACAAAATGTAAAAAAGAGCACAAGTAGTTACTAATAGTTTGACAATAAGAGTATTGTATCATTTGCAGCATACTTTTCGTGTAACAAGCAGTATTGCTACTTAAACAAAAATAATTAACAAACAAGAGCAAAATGATTTTTTTGTTAGAAAAGAAATCAACAAATTGCAATGTTTTTAAAATTGATAACGTAGAATTAAAAATATTATATTAATGGTGAAAAGGAGTGAGGAAATATGGGCTAAATGCTTACAAATCATAAAGGATAACGTTCCAAAGAACAGTTTCCGGACTTGGTTTGAACCAATAGTTCCATTGGATATTCAAGATAGTGTGCTGACAATACAGGTACCCAGCACATTTTTCTATGAATTTATCGAAGAGCAGTTTTTAGACTTGTTAAAAAAGACTCTTCATAAAGTTATTGGACCCGATGCTAAACTAGAGTATCATGTCGTTATGGAAAATAACTCTAATTCCGATAAACCATATACAGTAAAAATTCCGGCACGCGATAAAACTCAATTGGTAAACCGACCTGTACAAATGCCTCTTGATTTGGAAGCAAACTCAATTGTCAATCCTTTTGTTATTCCAGGAATTAAGAAAGTGCATGTTGACCCACACTTAAATCCCGAATACACTTTTGATAATTTTGTTGAAGGAGAATGTAACAGATTGGCACGCTCTGCAGGCTATGCAGTAGCTCAAAACCCTGGAGGAACAGCGTTTAACCCACTATTTGTATATGGAGGATCTGGTCTTGGAAAAACACATCTCGCACAAGCTATTGGCATCGAAGTAAAAAAGAATATGCCCGAAAAAGTCGTGCTTTATGTAGATGCAAATAAGTTCCTAACACAATACATGGAGGCAACTCGAAACAATAATCGTAACGATTTTATCCATTTTTATCAAATGATAGACGTGCTTATTGTTGATGATGTTCAATATTTTTCAAAAAAAGAAGGTACACAAGAGGTGTTTTTCCATATATTCAATCACCTGCATCAACACGGGAAACAACTTGTGCTAACATCCGACAAACCACCTGTAGAATTAAACGGAATGGAGCAAAGATTACTCTCCCGATTTAAGTGGGGACTATCAGCTGATTTGCAAGAACCCGATTTTGAAACAAGAATCAAAATTCTTAAAAAGAAAACATACAAAGACGGTATAATTATTAAAGAAGAAATTCTTGAGTATATTGCCTCGCATATAACCAATAATATTCGTGAACTCGAAGGTGCCTTGATTTCGTTGCTCGCTCAATCAACTCTTAATAAAAAAGAGATTACAATGGACCTTGCAAAAAACATGATCGACAAACTTGTTAAAAGTACACGCAGAGAAATATCTATCGACTACATACAAAAAGTCGTTTGCAATTACTTCTCAATGTCAGTTGAACTACTTAGCAGTAAAACTCGTAAACGCGAAATTGTACAAGCACGCCAAATAGCAATGTTTTTCGCAAAAAGCATGACCAAATCATCGCTTGCCGCAATAGGTGCATCAATTGGAGGTAAAGACCACGCTACCGTATTACATGCATGCAAAACTGTAAGCAATCTAATCGAAACAGACAAACGTTTTAAGGCTGACCTCGAAGAAATAGAAAAGAAACTTAAAATGTAGTCAATAAGACTTTTACTATTATCTGTTTTATATGGTACTGCTAATTCTAAGCATACTCTCTTCTGTTGCTATCTTTGTAATTTTTAAATTCATTGATAAATACAAATTACCATTAATTAATGTAATTATAATTAATTATATTATTGCTGCTTCTTTGGGCTTTATTATTAATGGCAATTTTCCTGT
>CAYNKH010000322.1:0-2064 GCA_964397745.1 uncultured Bacteroidales bacterium
CTGGGTATCCCAGGTGGAGTAGGTCACCTCAGTGGAACCGTGACTACCGGCACTGGCAATACCCCTCTGGAAGGCGTCTTGGTACAGATCATAGATGCTGGCTATGAAGCCACCACCGATGCAGAAGGCGAATATGAGATCCGTTATGTCCTGCCAGATACCTATAATGTGTCCTTCAGCAGATATGGGTACATCTCTCAGACTCAGGTACTTGTGCTTGAGGAAGATGAAGAGGCTGTGATGAATGCAAATATGCAGCCCATGCCTACTGTCTCTGTAAGTGGCACTATCATAGCTTCGGACACCGGCAATGGCCTTGCCGGAGCGGTGGTTGCGCTCTCTGGATATGCGTCTTACACCCAGAGCAGTACTGGCAATGGCAGCTTCACCTTCCCTGAGGTCTACGCCAATGAAAGCTATGAGTACATCATCTCTTGCCCTGGCTATACCTCTACCACCGGCATCATTGATGTCGGTGCTACTGCTCACCAGATGGGCACCATCACCTTAAATGAAATCGCCTATGCTCCCCACAACGTAGTGGCGGCACTGAATACCACCTACACCGCTGCTCTGCTGGAATGGGAAGCTCCAGACCCCAATGCCCTGGAGATCCTGGAAAGCTTCGAAGGCACGACCTTCCCGCCTCAGGATTGGTCTCAGGTCATTACCAATACCGGTACCCCCAATAGCGTCGGTGTATATCCCACCTTCAAGAGACTGGGAAACATCGAAATAGCCGGTGGTACCAATGCCACACCTACCGAAGGCAGCTACCAGACCGGTCTGTGGTGGTCTACCGATCACCAGGATGAATGGCTGATCACGCCTACCTTCAACTGTCCTCCGGATGGTTATCTGCGTTTCGACAGCTATGTCTTCCTGGGCAGCGTCAATGGCGATCACTACCAGGTGAAAGTCTCCACCAATGGTGGCAGCACCTGGCAAATGCTCTGGGATGCCAGCACTGAAACGGGTGGACAGACAGCTTACGATGCACCGTTTGTAGTGGATCTGGCCGCTTTTGGTGGACAGCAGATCACGCTCGCTTTCCAGGCTGAAGACCCCGATTCAGATGATGGCCTGTGGTACACCTGGTTTATCGATAATATCTATATCGGTAATTCCATCGCCATGGCCAGCTTTGATGGGCCGGCCTCTGTGCAGCGCCACTCTGTAAGAAGCTCAGGTATGCCCGCCGCTGAAGCACTCACCCGTGATGGCAGAATACACAGAACCCACAGTGCAAAAGCCTCAGCCAAATCTGGTAACCGTAATAGCAGAGTCCTGGTAGGTTACGAAATCTACCGCTTCGTCTCCGGTCAGGAAGCCAATGAAGCCAGCTGGACCCTGCTCAACGATGACTTGATCAGCACCCTCACCTTCGAGGATGACGGCTGGGAAACCCTGCCAAACAGCACCTACCGCTGGGGTGTGAAAGCCATTTACACCGCTGATGTCAGCTCTCCCGCCTCGCTTTCGAACCCTCTGGCAAAAGAGGACGTCACCGGAAACCTCGTCGGTTTCGTAAGAAAACAACAAAACAACCAGGGCATCGCTGGCGCCACAGTAACAGCCGGCAATTATGAAACTACTACAAACTCCGCTGGTGCATATTCCATGGTACTTCCAGTAGGAAGCTACACCGTTTCTGCTTCAGCTACCGATTACAAAACCGTCACGATCGAAGATGTCATCATCTCACCGAGCCAGAATACCACCCTGAATATCTCGATGGAACCCTCTGCCGGTGCAGATGAACTGAGCCCTGTGACAGCAACTGTGCTGAAGGGCAACAGCCCGAACCCCTTCAACCCGACTACTACGATCTACTACGACATCCTGGAGCCCTGCGCTGTACGCCTGGACGTCTATAACGTCAAAGGCCAGAAAGTGCGCAGCTTACTGAATGATACAAAGAATAGCGGCCGTCACAGCATCGTTTTTGAAGCTCGTGACGAGAATGGCAAACAGCTCAGCAGCGGAGTATATTTCTACCGCTTTAGCGCTGGAAGCTATAACGCCACCCGCAAGATGCTGCTCATGGAATAGCAGAAGCTACAA
>CAYNKH010000323.1:0-2040 GCA_964397745.1 uncultured Bacteroidales bacterium
ATCTTAAAAAAAACTTCATAAGAAATTATGAAGTTTTTTTTTATTAATAAATTTTGGGATAAGGATTTTTAATTGTGATTATCAATAAATTGAGTTATGTATATTTTAAGACTGTAAGCATATATGTGCAAAAAAGTTGCGAATTCAAGTTATCATAAATAACCTTGTGAAACTTGACAAGTATTGAATAAATTAAGATAAATACTAAAATCATAAATGAATACGTAGGTAAAACCTCTAAAAATTATTTTATTTATGAATTGCAAACCATTAAATATTTTTAAAATGAGATATATAAATATTGTGTTGTTATTATTGTTTAGCTCCTTAATTCATGCACAAGTAGGTAATAATCAGTATAATAAAGAAAATGAGCAGTCTTTAGATTCATTAGGTACGCAAGTGATGAAATTAATGGAGTTTTTCGAAAGTTATGACGATAGGAGCTCCGAATCGCAAAAAAAAGCCAAATACGAAGATGCTATTGATGAAATGTCTGGTGGAGCAGCTACAGAAAACGATAAAGATGATGCTTATAAAATTATTGATGCTTATATAAATAGCGACAAAGTAAGTGAACGAGATAATACGCAGCAATCTCACGATGTGCAGAGCGTGGATGATATGTTAAAAGACACAGATGAAGTTAAAAATGCGTTGGAATATTTAGATCAGCAAGAGACCATGTTAATGCAAATGTCTTATCCTGAATTTGAAGCTTATATCTTGAAACTTAATCCTGCAGCGGGTAAAAAAGATATAAAAGCTGCATATAATGAGATGCACAAAAACAATGGTAGTCAAGTGTTAATTACTGCTGATGATAAACAATTGACTGAGACCGAGCTTCAAATGTGGGCTATTGATGCTATCCAAAACCCAAAAGACTTTAGCGAATTTAGCAAAGCCTATAAAGTTTTAAAGCCAAGTGTTACTGAAAAAGAAGTTTTGAAAGCCTGGGCAACATACGAAAAATAGATTGTACGAACATTTTATCAGTGAGATTACAAAAGGAGTAAACTGTAATTTTTTTAATAAACTGGAAAGATGCTAAAAGGGAATAATTGTTAAAACATAGTATAAATTAAGTTTGATAATAATGACAAACATAAATGGGATAACTAGAGTAATGATGCTGTGTCTTACGTTGCTGGTCGTCAGTGCAGGTTTTTCTCAAATTAGTGAGGAAACTAAGGGTATTTATGAATATTTAGAAAGCACAGTAAAATACACTAATAAGCAAATTGTCAGCGAAACTTCACAAATCAGACATAATTGAAGGCAAATTAGCTTTTAGTGACGGTGATTATGGTACTTACAGTATAATGCAGAAGCAATATTTTATGAAGTATGGGAATAAACTTATAGCTTTCCCTTATGAAAACGAAATGTTTGCTTCAAAAGAGTTTATAAAAAACATTAAATCTAAAAACTTTAGGTTGAATACAGAAGAAGATGGTGTAGCTTTTCAATCTATGCTAAAACTTTTTGATAATGAGAGAGGCTTAGGCTTTTTTGAAGAAGATGATATTTGGTACTTTATTAGGGACGAGTTTTTTGATGATATTAAGGCTTATGTTGTTACTACAGATAATAAAGGACAAGTTTTAAGCATAGTTTACGAAGGTAAATTAGAGAAGCAATTACCTGAAATTCTTCTTAAACCTGGTAACTTATTGCAAAATAATAATATAGAAAACACCGACATTTCTGGAAATGACATGCTTTGATGGAAATGACATGGGAATATACGCAGGAACATCTATCGAGTCTCCATTTAATGATGAAATATCTGATAAAGCTATAGAAAACCAATCCCATACTTTAGAGTACTTTTTGCTTAAAAGTGGTCCTGGAGATACCGAACGTGCTTTAGGTGTAATAAAGATTGATATTGAAGTTGAATAATCGCTGTTTTAAATATAATGTTTAAGAAGATTGTTTTAGAGTTACTCATATAAGATCTGCGACACTATCAATTATATACATTGATATTAAAATATTGTTTATATCTCAACAACTCCATTTTTTCTCCGTCAT
>CAYNKH010000324.1:0-2039 GCA_964397745.1 uncultured Bacteroidales bacterium
TCGGTGTTCAGTAGGTCGGTGGTCGGTATTCAGTAGGTCGGTGGTCGGTATTCAGAGTGCGGAATGTACTACTTACTATTTACTTTTTTTGTAATTTGTGATTTTGTAATTCATTTTCAAGAGAGTTCTAAACTTAGAACCTTTTAATCAATATCAATAGAGTTTGTTATTTCTCTGTTTTTCTTGATGAGTTTGATTATTGATTTTATATTGAACATTCCCGTGATAAATGCAAACAAAAAACTTAGACCAGCAGCGCCGATAGCGGTTAAGAACCATGAGTAATTTATCTTAGTGCTGAATTTTGCAATTAAAATGCTCAAAACAATAAATCCAGTTAGCGAGGCTAAAAGTTTAAAGTTTGCTTTAAATTTGAAAAGATTTTTGGCAATTATTAGTTGACTTATTCCTGTAGCTAATTGAGTTATCATACTTGCAATTGCGGCTCCCAGAACATTGTATTTAGGTATTAGTATGATGTTTAGTCCAATATTTAATACCATCCCAGAAGCAGCCATGATATTTAAATACTTTAAACTTCCATTAGCAGTGAGCAATGTTCCAAAAATATATGTTGTACAAATACCCAAAAAGCCAACAATTAAGGCGCTTAAAATTACAGAGCTTGATTCAACATGTTCCCAGTACATTAGATTCATTATTTCTTTGTTGTAGAATAAACATATACTCATTAAAATAATTGCTGGTACAATTATAAGAGTAAACGAAAGTTTGACTAAATCTTCTATGTTTTCTTTTTTCTTTATCATGCGTGCAAACATTGGCAAAAGAAGTACAGAAAATAAATATGCAAACATTGAGGCTGCCTCTAATATTCTAAAAGCCTGAGCGTAAATTCCTGCTTGTGCTTTGCCATCGGGCAACATCCTTTCGAGCATTACGGAATCTATACGATTATAAAAGGCCATCAATAATAACAATAAAGCATAAGGATAGCTTTGTTTTAGGAAAACTCTAAAAAATTTATAGTCAAAATTTAATTTAAAGAAACTTGTTTTGCTTAATACTATTATAAACGCTGTAATAGCGGTTAGTAAATATGCTGCAGTTTGAGTAAGAGCAAACCACTCAATTTTAATTTGTTGGTCGGTAACATTACCCCAAATTAGTATCGAACAGATAATGATCATCAAAAGTCGGTCGAGTACTGAGAGCATGCTGTCGGTTTTAAATAATTGTAACCCACTTATGTTGGAACGCAAATACAATATTGATGATGATAGAAACTGATTGAATACTAATACACCAAGTATTAGTAGTTGTCTTTTATCATATCCAATAATAAGTGCAAGAGATATTGATAAAACAGCATAAACAATTGCTAACAAAAATCTTAGGCTTAGTATATTTGATAGATGCTTGCTAAGAATGTTGTGGTTTTGAGATATATTTCTGTTGTTGAAATTGGTAATTCCGAAATCTAGAATAATATTTAGCAATAAACTAAAGTTGAAAAGCGAAAAGTAAAACCCAAATTCCGATGCTCCTACAATATTTTGTACTGTACGCTCGACACCAAAAATCCAAAATGGTTTCACTAATACGTTTAGCAAAAGCAAGAAAGACAGGTTTATTAGAAATTTCTTATTCAATGAAAATATTTTTAACCGCAAAGATAATTAAAAGATGGAAAAATGGAGAGATGAGGGGGAAAATGTTTTGGGTTTACTCGCTTCGCTCGTGAGCTCGCCTGGGGCTCGGTTCGAGTTTACTCCCTTCGGTCGTGAGCTCGCCGCCAATTGGCGGCTCGGTTCGGGTTTTGGGTTTGTTGATTGTTGATGCCTGAATATGGTTGACCACTTTTTTTTATTTTTCAACCATTTTTGCAAAGAATACATTTAGATTCTGAGCAGCTTTCTTGCCCTGTATTTTTGAGGACTCGATGTCCTCAAAAATCAGAGTTTTAATTGTTTTTGCACCGAATGACTTTTTCATTGTCGCAGTTTCTTGCAAAGGCAAATAAAATACCGACCTAAAGGTCAATTTTTGGCATTTGGAGCATTTTTGTTAATTTAGCA
>CAYNKH010000325.1:0-2024 GCA_964397745.1 uncultured Bacteroidales bacterium
ATATTATTGTTATTTTATATACTTACCGTATTTAGGTTTCAAGGTTCCTGTCAGTAGTTTTATTCCATCAATTAGCCAGCCTATGCCACAGAGTCCACCTGTAAATAAATATAAAATTCCTATTCCTACATAACCTAAATAAAATCTGTGTATTCCTATTCCACCAAGAAGTGCCCATAAAACAAGTGCAACTAAATAGTTTCTGTCAGTCGAATTAGCATCTGGTGGGGTAATATAATTATTTGTCTGACTAACAATATTGTCATTATATGATGTTGCTTCATTAAATACTGTTGATGTCCCATTCGAATATTTAATCATGAAGATTTCACTTTTATTTTTAGTGAAAATCGGACCGTTTAAATTATCACACATACGGTATTTTACTTCATAGCTACCAACTTCGGATACCTTTACGGATATATCATTCCCATTCCTTAAAATAATTACGTCACAATCGCTATCTTGTTGCTCAGGATTTTTGTTTGTTTTATTCAGTGTAAATATGGGGGTAGATTTCTTTTCGGTTTTATCTATTATTATAGACGATTCTTTGTCAGATGCTAATAATAGTGGTTCGTTAATATCTTCATCAAAACTGTCGATTGTATTCGGGGTACTCTTTAAAGTTGTAGTCTTTTCTTGCTTTATGTTTTTATCGTTTGATTTTTGCCCAACACGATTTACGTGGTATCCTGGCATATAGTGCCTCTTTTCAATTGTACATGAAACGACTAAAAATAATGTTAAAAAAAATGACACTAATAAAAAAACAAATGATTTTTTCATAATTATGTGTTTTAGTAATTAGATATAATGGTTTTATTGTTCGTGTCAAATATACAAAATTTCTATGTGAAAAAATTTTTTATTATCTAATTATTTAATGTGGTTAAATAGATTTTTGGCACACACTATAATTTTTGGCATGACTCCGCACTACACACTAAAACGATATTGATAAATTCAAATAGGTCTTTAAGCCTAATAATCAATCCTTTTAAATGCGAAAAGATGATAATGAGCGAATTTGTGTGTTCTTTTTCTAAAGTCTAAGAAATTTTGCCTAATTTTGTTATTATAAAAAATAGCTATTATGAAAAATTATATTTGCCCAAAATGTGGCGGTTTTCTGAGTATAGACAACGAGATTGTTTTTTTGACAAAAAACAATAAAGGAGAATCTGCTTTGGTGTTGTTAGATGCAGAAATTGGTA
Organism: uncultured Bacteroidales bacterium; assembly: GCA_964397745.1. Classification (GTDB taxonomy): domain Bacteria; phylum Bacteroidota; class Bacteroidia; order Bacteroidales; family ML635J-15; genus Bact-19. The sequence continues at coordinate 1,218 of CAYNKH010000325.1, forward strand.
ATTACAGTTTCCGTAAGAACGAAAAAGTAGATTTTGCTTCAGGTGATCATGTCAATTTTATTTGTCCGATATGTTACGAAAACCTTAATGCAGAGGAGTATGACGATAATCTTGCACAAATTATTATGATTGATGCTGCAGGGAAAGAGTCAAATATTGTTTTCTCAAAAGTACTTGGCGAACAAGCTACGTACTCAATTCATGCAAAAGGCGTAGATGCTTTTGGGGATCATAAGAATACCTACTTGGGGAAATTGTGACATTGAAACTTTAATTGGAGAGTCTTGGTGTCAAAGTAACCAAAACTGGTTAAGACCTTTCGGCAGGCTTATTTCGACAAGCCATCGCTGTGATGGTAAAATTATATTTTGGCTCATTTCGACAATATCCTAGACATTTTCTGACGGGTTGGTATTTCTACAGATAATCCAAAGATATAAAATAAAGGCTGTCTAAATATTTAGACAGCCTTTTAATCTATTATTTATCTTCTAAAACTATTTTCTCAGTAGTGTTTAAGTTATCTGATATGATTCTAAGATAATACATTCCTGAAGACAGATTTGATAAATCTAGTGTTTCAACTAATGCACCATTCATAAGTTTATATTGGTCGCTATAAATTATTTGACCATTAACCGTATAAAGACTTATCGAAACATCATCATCAGGGTAGTTTTTAATATCAAGATTTAAGAATCCGTCCGAAGGATTTGGAAATAATTTAACTTGAGTTACTATTGCAATATTATTTACTGTAGAATATAGATCAACCGTAACGGTACCTGTTTCTGTACAAGCATTATC
>CAYNKH010000326.1:0-1994 GCA_964397745.1 uncultured Bacteroidales bacterium
AAAGACTAAATCAATCAAAAAAACATGGATAAAAAAAACCTTGCGGATTTAAGGTCATGTTTAAACAGATTTCTCCCGTTAGTCATTTCGTACCCTGACGAAGGAAGGGTACGAAATCTGTTATTTTTAATTCGTAATTTTAAAATAAAAATACGACAATTTTATTTTACGACCAAATAGAAGTAACTGCCTGAATTATATAGATAGGGTCAAGAGTTCTAAATATAATTTAGTTCATCTAAGGGTTTGTCAACTTACAAACCTAAAACCTCTACCCCTTGTTTAAAAACAATATCTTTTGGTATTCCAGCCTCTGCAATTCTATCAAGATCTTTTTGAAGTTCTTCACCAACTGAGCTTTTTGTATCAACCCATTGCTTAGCAGCAGCTTTATTTCCGTCTCCTTGGATAACTATGATGTCGTTTACAAGTTCTGCAACAGCTTCTTTCATAACATCAAGGTTAACTGCATATCTTCCAGTTTCATCGTTACGAGTAAAAGCTCCTTTTTCTTTAAGGTAATAAAACTCTAGCATGTTGGCTTTCCCATGTGAGCTAGCTACACCAAAACGCACAGATCTAAAAATTCCTGCAAGGAAAGTAACATAATTGTCCATTAAGTCTTTTTCAGGGAATTCGCCCATTTCATAAAGTTTTGTTACCATATATAAACCAGCGATATCAGCTTTTGCCTCTTCTATGGGGCTGTAATAATTTTCGAGGGCTTCGCGAACGGTCATAGAACCATCCACAAGATATTTAACTCCAAGACCATGAGCAACTTCGTGAAACATAACATTTTGGAAAAAACCGTCTTCAAACTTAACATGTTTTAATTGGTTTTCGTCAATAAGTAATTCGGCAATAGGTATCAAAATTTTATCAAATTTAGCTTGCATTGAATTTTTAAGTTGCAATTTTCTCGAACCTTTTGCAGAATGGACTCTTGGGTCGTTTGGTAAATTTATTGCAATATTTTTACTTCCAGCATTACAATCTCCACCGTAATATATTACATTATACACATTCATATCTCCCGAAGGTGCATCATTTTCAGCGGCAACTTGCTCACGTTTGGCATCAGCATTTTTATATAAATCTGCGATCGGTAAACTTTGCTGTAAAGCTGGCACTAATGCAGTAAATCTTGAAATATTTTCACTCCACACAGGGTCTTTAACTAGAATTTGCCCTGAATGAGCGGCTTTAATTCCTTTAAAGCCGTCTTCGTAGCTTTCGATTGGTCCAACTACAAAATCAATTTTATTATCTTTCATATCCATCCACGCAAGGTCGCTAGCAAGATATTCATCAGTACGTAAAGCCATAGCTCTAAGTTTAAGGTAAGTTTTAAACCCAGCATCTTCGGCAAGTTCGGCAGCCTCCTCTAATAGTATAGCAGCTTTCTCAATTTCTTCGGCATATTCCTGATGATACCAAATGCAAATAAGATTACCTTCTTCGTTTCTTCTAAGCAAAGTGTACCAAGAATTTTTGTCTGGGTCAGCAAACTCTTCGAATTCTTCTTCTGTGATATCTTGTGGATAATAGTTTGCACCTAAAGGTTTTGCACCAAACTCTTCGAGAAATGGTTCATTACCATTTAATCTATCCCATGGGCCATAATTGATTCTCGCATATTGCTTTGCATCTTCATCTTGAATTCCGTCAAGAAAACTTTGCTTATCTCCTATTGCATCTTTCCAGAATAGTTCTTCCATAATATCAGCGACTTCGATAAGTTTTTTTAGCATTTCTTTCTGATTACTAGACAGATGACTAAGATCTGCCGTTAATTCAACTTCGGCATAATTGTTAACAAGTTTTTGCATTTCTGTAAGTTCTTGTTTTTCTTCCTGATTTTTGTCTGCACCACTATTACATGCTACAAATAGCACGCTAACAGCCATTAATACGACAATGTTTAAAATTTTTGTTTTCATTTTATTAAAATTTAATTATTATTATAAATTATCCAAAAAAGTAATAAATAG
>CAYNKH010000327.1:0-1917 GCA_964397745.1 uncultured Bacteroidales bacterium
AAATACAGTTTGCAAATCTAAAACTTTAGCATACAATTTTTGTTTTGTAGTCCGAGGACTTGAATGTCAATAAAAACCAACAAAATAGCTTCGTTAATTCTGCATACTTTATTATTAGACAAACCCTTACTATTTGACATTTTGTAAACTATTCCCGAATAGTAACTATTGTTGCTTGCGTTTTTGGATCTTTCGTCAGTAGGATTCCACATTCATTATTTATGCGGTCGATAAACTCCTCACTTGATTTAATTCTAAAAAACCTCCAGTCAAAGTCAAAACTATAATTTATGTAATCATCATCTAAAACTACTGGTAGGTTATAAATATCTCTGATAGAAATTGACAAACTTTCGATGTTTGTTTCTTGTTTATTTTCTAATATTGGTACGTAATTTAGTAATTTAAGCGTATCTTCTATAGTTAATACATAAGCTTGAGAGTATGATGTGTCCAAAATAAGTTCAGTGAGCTGTATAAAATCATTAAACAATTGGTCTCTATTTAGTGTGTTCTCCGATTTGCTTGTAGCTATTAAACTATATCTGTTTAAATCTGTAATCGAATATTGATATATAATATCGCTTTTAAAAGGAGGCAATTCTGATGCAATTTGAGTAATATATCCATTCTCAGAAATAGAATCAGGGAATGTAAAGCACATTTGACTCGAAAAATCAAATGAAGACATTTTAGAAATCTCAGCAGTATATGTTGTGTTTTCAAATTTGCCAGCATAATCTGTATTCGCAAATACGGTAAGTAGCATCAATGCTATTAAATTATTTAGAAAATGTCCTAAAATTGTATAAACAAATCCAAAACGTAAACCAATATAACATAAAATGAATGATAGTCCTATAAGTTGAATTATTGCAAAAGTTCTTGCCCACGACTCATAATTTGCATAGTGCATTATTCCAAATAATACACTTGTCGAAACTATTAAAAGCACCAATCTTAGCTTTTCTTTTTTTAACACAAAAAATATAAAAAACAATACTGGAGACACTATTACTATTAGTAAAATACTTTCAAAACTAAAATATAGAGAACTTAATATCAGAGCAAACGATAAATATTTACCAAATTTCCTTTTTATTATCCAACCACGAAATGCAAATTCCTCAAATACAGAAGCTTGAACAAGAATTATGGCATATATAAAAAATGGCGGTAGAATTTGTAAAATTTTAAATAGTGGTTGTTGTGCATCAAGACCTTGCGAATTATTATTTGCAAAAAAGTTCAAGAGTACTATTCCGATTATATAAGTAGCAACACCTATGTAAAGAAATATCTTGTTTTTGTTAAATATTTTTTGTTTTAAATTCATTTCCAATGGTTTTTAATAAAAAAAGTCTAAATATAATGCAAATTATGTACAAAGTAAAGATATTATAATTTAATCTTTTTTATACTCCAGCGTGATAGAATTTTTCGATATATTTGTTTTGTGCATCTGGCTATGCATCTAAAGTTTTAGTGGTTTTACAACTTATTGGATATGAGTGTGTTGTTTTTGTTGTTATAAAATGATATCAAATTGTATTACTCGGATTGCAAATAAATCAATTGAGTAAACAGTTGTTTAAATCCCAATTATTTATGCCCCTTCGATAAAAACTCAGCACATCGCAGGGCATCGCCTAACGGACAAAAAAACAAAAACATTCGAATTGAAATTAACAGATTTCTCATCCTTCCTTCGTCAGGATTCGAAATGACTAATTATCTTGGAATATGGGAGAGGCTTGGTGGCGACAAAGTCGCCACCAAGCCTCTACCTTTCAATATTTCTAAATAATTAGTCATTTCGAATCCTGACGAAGGAAGGATGAGAAATCTGTTATTTTTAATTTGAATGTTTTTGTTTATTCAAATTTTAGAACTCCTGATCTGCACTTGATTATCAGC
>CAYNKH010000328.1:0-1899 GCA_964397745.1 uncultured Bacteroidales bacterium
CCAGAGTCCCATTGAAATAAAAGTATCCAGTGTTTGAGCTCCGCCTTCGACAACAAGCGATTGTATCTCAAGCTCAAATAATATTTCTAAAATTTGTGGAATTATATTTTGAGAAAAATCAAGTTTAATGTATGAAATATTTTCATTGTTTTCATCTTTCATACCATTAAAAACTATTGTATGGGCCTGATTATCAAACACTTTATACGATTTATCTAACTGGCAATATTGGTCAATTGTTATTCGCACAGGATTTCTTCCAGCCCATTTTCTGGCAGTTAATTGCGGATCATCTAATAATACCGTATTAGTACCAACCATAAAAGCATCTTCTTCTGTTCGTAATTTATGAACTAAAGTCTTACAGTAATCGTTAGTAATCCAGGCAGCTTTTGTTTCTACACCAGGCTCACGTATGTAATCTATAAAACCATCGCGAGTTTTTGCCCATTTAAGAACAATATAAGGACGTTTTTTTTGATGATATGTGTAAAATCTTTTATTTAGGTGCATACATTCTTTTTCGAGAATGCCTGTAATAACTTCAATTTTTACGGATTTTAATATCTCAATCCCTTTTCCTGCAACCTTAAAATAGGGATCAATACTTCCAACAACGACTTTGGGAATTCCCAGCTCAACAATCATTTTTGCACAACTTGGAGTTTTCCCAACATGAGCACAAGGCTCAAGAGACACATATAATGTCGATTGTTTTAATAATGATTTATCACAAACTGTTTTTACTGCATTTACTTCTGCATGAGCTTCTCCATATTTACGATGATAGCCCTCTCCTATAATTATACCCTCATGCACAATAACAGAGCCTACCATAGGGTTTGGAGAAACATTTGCAATTCCTCTTGATGCAAGCTCAATGCACCTACGCATAAATTTTCTATCTTCTCTGTTAATCACAATACAAAGGTAAGATTTAATTTAAAAGCCCAATTCTCAATTTCTTTGGTTCTCGAATATGGACCATATCTGTAATAGACACCTAAGCCAAATCCGTTAATACTCATTTTAAGTATTTGATTAATTTGTATGCCCGATTCAAAATATCCCTTATTCATTGTTTTTGCAAAATCTGTATTTTCAGAGTTTGTTATTCTGGAATTATCTCCCCAACCTGCAGCAGAAACGAGAACAATTTTAGGTTGCCAATTTTGAGTTTTAAACAATAAACTTCCAAAATCGTGTCGAAAATATACAGATGCAAATCGGTCTGAGATAAATTCATTAATTCGCATTGTATTAAAACTATTATCTATATTTAGCCATGAATACGAACCTGTTCCATAATACATTTCGCCATAAGGAATGTGTCCATCAAGATATGCACCGCTCACTGTAAGATAAGAATCGCCTATATGTCTGAATGCAAATTTCTTTGAGATTTTTGCCTCCAATTTTAAATAATCATATTCGCCATCAAGATACTCAACACCCTTTATAATATTTGCATATAAAACTGGATATTTTGTTCCCATACTTAACAAATTCCCTTTTGGAGTTTGGAGAAACTTTTCTTTATAAGCATATCGAGCATATAGACCTACTTCGGAAGTACAATAGTTAAGAGGGAATGATGTGCTAAAACTGTATCTATTTGGGTTTATTATATTTTTATTTTGATAATCAAATCTTAAATCTGCTTGTAAATAACGTAGTGCAGAAAACTTAAAAGAGCCATAAAACAATTGAATAGAGTCCATTTCGCCAAGGAAAAAATCTCTTGTTGATTGCAAGCTTATTTTTGCAATATCGTTATAAAAATGATGCTCATCGCTAAACTCCAGATCTTGTTTATACCCAAATTTTAATCTTGTTGTTGCTTTTTTGTCAAGGATAAATTCTAAAGACCCTCCATATTTTAGAGCCTTATCTCGAAAT
>CAYNKH010000329.1:0-1896 GCA_964397745.1 uncultured Bacteroidales bacterium
CACCTTTTGCAACAGGTGGAAACTTTACAATTACAGATGGTAGAGCTTCAACAATTAGTAATTCAAGAAATGGAGATGTCGCCTATTCTGACAAATTACTTGGAAACGACTTCTTGGACTTTATCAGACAGAGACTCCTTTTATTGAAAGAATTGATGTCTGAACAAGGTTCTATTTATTTGCATATTGATTATAAAATTGGACATTATGTAAAAATAGTAATGGATGAAGTTTTCGGAATTGAGAATTTTAGAAATGATATTTCAAGAATCAAATGTAATCCCAAAAACTTTAACAGACTTGGTTATGGAAATGTAAAAGACTTAATTCTATTTTACACTAAATCAAGTAATCCTATTTGGAACGAGCCAAGAGAAAAATATACTGAAAAGGATTTTGAGAAGCTCTTTCCAAAAATGGATAAACAGGGTAGAAGATATACAACCGTTCCTATCCACGCACCAGGTGAAACAGAGAATGGTAAATCAAATCAACCTTTTAAGGGTATTTCACCACCGAAAGGAAGGCATTGGAGAACCGATGTTGAAACCTTAGAACAATGGGACAAAGACGGCTTAATTGAATGGTCGTCAACAGGAAACCCAAGAAAAATTATCTTTGCAGACGAAAGAGAAGGAAAAAGAGTTCAAGATATTTGGGAATATAAAGACCCACAGTATCCAACTTATCCAACTGAAAAAAATCCTGATATATTAGATTTAATTATTCGGACTTCTTCAAATGAAAACAGCATTGTGCTTGACTGCTTTTGTGGTTCAGGTACAACTTTAAAATCTGCCCAAACAAATGGAAGAAAATGGATTGGAATTGACCAATCAGAACTCGCAATAAAGGCGACTATGAATAAACTTGAAACAGTTGAAGGGGATCTTTTTGTTGCAAAGCCAGAATATGAATTTACAGAATTGGAAAAAAGGCCAGATTGTAATAAACAGTAATATGAGCGGTGCACCGCACCCAACGAGTATTAACAGTTGAAACAGCATTTATGTATAATGTTGGGTTCGCAAGAACATTGCAAAGAAATCGCACTATTGAAAATCCGCTAAACTACTTTGCACATTATCCAGCTTAAATTCATCTCTACAAAACACATTTACAAATATCTCATTGTTGTGCTACAATTTTTTTTGTTATTTAATTTGCAGTTAGTATATTTACACAATAAATAAATAAATATTATTGGAAACTATATGTATTGTAATTTCATACTTATAAGGAGTTTTAGGAAATGTTGTATGGGATTGTTGTGTATATATTAACGTTAGCAGCAATGCAAAATAACCACAACACTTGACAGAAATACTTTAAGAACAATTGACATAAACACAAAATAGAATTGAACGTAAAACTAAAAAGCTACCTAATAATCATTACCTACTTAATTGTTGGACTTTTCATTATGGGAATTGCCCAGCTTCTGAAAATACCCGATTGGTTAAATTCGACTTATATTTTGCTGTTGCTTTTTATTGTGGTAAACTTTGTGACAGCAAGAATTTTTAGACTAAAAAATGAAATCCAGATATTTTGGTCGGCTAAAAACATTTATTTTTTGCCAATCGGCATTCTACTTGGTGGACTAATTGCCGCAATCCCTGTATTAATAGGACTTCTGATTGGTAAAACAACTTCAAACGAACTCACATTAAATACAGCTTTTACAATTTTTTCTATCATAACAACATTGGTAATTGTAACTTGGGAAGAGCTTTGGTTTCGCGGTATTTTCCTCAATCATTGTAGCAAACATCTATCAGTAATAAACATTTCGGTAACAATTGGACTGTTGTTTATGTTAGTTCACATAATGAATCCAGAAATTAACTTATTAAGGACAGGTCCAACTTTATTTTTTGCAGGAGCTTTTTTAAC
>CAYNKH010000330.1:0-1864 GCA_964397745.1 uncultured Bacteroidales bacterium
GGTGGCGGCAAAGCCGCCACCAAGCCACTACTCTCCTAAACTCTCTAAAGAACCTGTCATTTCGACCAGAGGGAGAAATCTTAAAAATCTTAGCAGATTACAATGGTTTTTTTAGTATATTTACCAGATAATAATATTAAAATGATAGTACAGTATTGTTCGGATTTACATATTGAGTTTCCTGAGAACAAACGATTTTTACAAAAAAACCCAATAAAACCAGTTGGAGAAATATTGCTTTTAGCAGGTGATATTATGGTTTTTTCTCAATTAGAAAAGCATCGTGATTTTTTTGCTTATTTGTCTGATAATTTTCGTCAGACTTACTGGGTTCCTGGCAATCATGAATATTATCATTCTAATATTGTGGAAAGATCTGGAAGCTTTTCCGAAAAGATTTTATCTAATGTTACTTTAGCAAATAATACTGTTTTTGTTGAAAATGGAGTAAAAATTCTGATGTCAACTTTATGGTCTAAAATTAGAGATAGAAATCATGGGATGATAGAGTACAACATGAATGATTTTAGGGTAATTCGATATAATGGTTGGGTTTTGACTGCCGAGGTTTTCAATAGTTTACATAAAGTTTGTCTTGAGTTTTTAACATCAGAACTTCAGGCGTCACAAAATCAAAAATCAATTGTATTAACACATCATATTCCTACCTATTTGAATTATCCTACCCGTTTTAGAAACGATGTCCTAAATGATGCATTTGCTGTTGAATTGCATGATTTAATTGAAGATGACGGTCCAGATGTTTGGGTTTATGGGCATCACCATCAGCACATCTCTGATTTTAAAATCGGGAAAACTTGTCTTGTTAATAATCAGTTAGGCTATGTTAAAATGAAGGAGCATAGTGGATTTAGGTATAATGGAAATTTTGAGATTTAGTTTGGTTTTCTTATTTCGTTACAAAAATCAAAGCTAGCTTCGAGACATTTTGGCTTGCCAAAATCATAAGCCAGCTTTGGTTTTGAGAACCGAAAACTGAGAACTGAAAATCAAGAACAGTATCAAAAACTTACTCCCCCAATAATATCTCTAAAATTTGTACTGCAGCTTTTGAAACAGATGTTCCTGGTCCAAAAATGGCGGCAACTCCAGCGTCATAAAGGAATTGATAATCTTGAGATGGAATAACACCGCCAGCAATTATCATAATATCTTCTCGACCTAAGTTTTTAAGTTCTGCAATTACAGAAGGTATTAGTGTTTTATGTCCTGCAGCAAGAGACGATACGCCAAGAATGTGCACATCATTTTCTACTGCTTGTTTAGCTGCTTCTGCGGGAGTTTGGAAAAGTGGTCCAATGTCAACATCAAAACCAACGTCAGCATATCCAGTTGATACTACTTTGGCACCTCTATCGTGCCCGTCTTGTCCCATTTTTGCAACCATAATACGCGGTTGACGACCTTCTTTTTCTGCAAAAGTATTGCAAAGCTCTCTTGCTTTTATAAAATCGGGGTCGTTTTGCGATTCTGAGGAGTAAACTCCCGAAATTGTTCTTATCACAGCTTTATACCTCCCTGCTACTTTTTCGCAAGCGTCAGAAATTTCGCCAAGGCTAGCTCTTTTTTGGGCTGCATTAATTGCAAGTTCCAACAAATTACCTATGCCAGTTTCTGCACATTTAGTAATTTCTGCAAGTGCGGCTTGACATTCGACCTCGTTTCTTTCAGCTTTTAGTTTTTGTAATCTTTTTATTTGTGCCTCTCTAACGGCAGAGTTATCAACGTCAAGAATATCAATTGGATCTTCTTTTTCGAGACGATATTTATTTGTACCTACAATTGTTTGAATACCGCTATCAATACGTGCTTGTGCTCGTGCAGCAGCTTCTTCGATACGCAT
>CAYNKH010000331.1:0-1822 GCA_964397745.1 uncultured Bacteroidales bacterium
AATTTATTAAGATTATGAAAAAATCTTTTTTATTAGTACTTGTAATAATTCTAGGAAATTTCATATTTGCACAAACATCAAATATGTCAAATCAAGATTATTACGTTTCATCAGAACAAGCCAAAATTGTTGGAGTCAATTTTCATGCACATCAGGCAAATAAATTGCATAAAGAAAAATATGGCAATAAGGATTACGCAATTAAAAACCAAGCCACATTAAAAACTGCAAGCGGTTCAGACTGCATCCATGTTTATAATTTTAATGAAGGAGGTTTTGTCTTAGTAAGTGCCGATGTTCGCACAACACCTGTACTAGCTTATTCAAACGAAGGAGAGTTTGACTACAATAATATGCCTCCAGCTACAAAGTCATGGATCGAAGAAAATTACATGACCCAATATGAGATAATAGCCGAATTAGAAGTCTCACATAACCAAAATATTCTTAACCAATGGAATCAAATCAGTAAAAATGATTTTTCCTATGACAAAAGCGACAAAAGTGTAGATAAACTTTTGCAAACCCGCTGGAATCAAAACTACCCATACAATAAATTTTGTCCACCACACCCACAAGGACCAAATGGAAGAGTATATGCTGGTTGTGTCGCAACTGCAATGTCTCAAGTAATGAAATATTGGAATTACCCAGAAACAGGAAAAGGAAGTATAACGTTTTTTTGGGGAGACTACTATACTACCGACTTCTCCGAAACTCAATATAACTGGGATAAAATGACTGAGACTGCTACTTCACTTAGTCGTGATGCAATTGCCGAACTTATGTATCATTGTGGCGTATCAGTTGGTATGAATTGGGGCTACGACGGTTCTGGAGCAAATACTGCATACGCAAGTATAGCATTAAAAGAAAACTTCAAATATAGAACAGGAATATACTACCTGCAAAAAGCTCAAACTACAGATCAAGTATGGAAATTTACTCTTAAAGAAGATTTAGATAAGGGACACCCTATTATTTATGATGGAGATCCAGGAACAGGTGAACCAGGACACGCTTGGGTGTGTGATGGATATCAAGACACTTCATATTTCCACTTTAACTGGGGATGGGGAGGTTCTAGCGATGGATACTTCTTTTTAGACAACTTAAATCCTGTATCATACGAATTTAACTACGGACACGGAACTGTTTTAAATATTACACCTGACAATGCTGATTACTGTAAAGGAACAACTGTTTATACTCAGCCAGAATGGAGCTTTGGCGATGGCTCAGGTGATAATTATTACTTTAATAACTCTTCCTGTAATTGGATTATTAATCCTGACGTTGAAAATGTGGAATTACTTAGATTAACATTTACAAAATTTGATCTTGCTGAAAACGATGTACTTAAAATTTATAAAGGACACCCACTAAACAGTGCATTAGAACTAATCGGAGAATATAGCTCTACAAATAGACCTTACACAATAGATAACTGGGGTGGAGATAAATTATATCTTACTTTTGAAACTGATAGCGAAGGGCAAGCTGAAGGTTGGGAAGCATATTACACCACATTCACCTCGAATGTTGAAATTAACTCATTAAATAATGTGAATATATACCCTAATCCTGCTCATAACAATATCAACATTACAGGTATCATTAATAGTAATGTAGCAATATATGACATCTATGGTAAACTAATCAAAAATTATGATAAGATTGATAGCACTACACTTGATATATCTGAAATGTCGGCTGGAATTTACTTCATAAATGTAAGTAATAATAATGGTATTAAAACAATAAAATTTGTAAAAGAATAAATATAAGTGATTAAAATATTGCATATTATTTTAAAAAGCCT
>CAYNKH010000332.1:0-1781 GCA_964397745.1 uncultured Bacteroidales bacterium
TTCAATAATAATCATAATGATTAACAATCCCATTTTTGCTCAAGAATTGGATAGTATTAAATCTATTGTTGCCGAAAAAGGTGATGGTATATATAAAATATTGAGAGCAAACGGATATCCTGCCGAACATTATTATAATGCCTTTAAGACTTTAAACAATGATAAAATCAAAGAAAAAGATCAACTTATAAAGGGAGAAACTTACTATCTTCCTGCTTTTATTGAAGAATTTAACAACGACATTATTTCACTTACTGACAGCATTACAAACGATTCGATAGCAATCGACAATCACTTACAGTTAGCCGATTCAATAATTGACACTCAACTACAAGGGGCATTATTTTACCTTATTAGCGGACATGGTGGTCCCGACCCAGGAGCTGTAACAAAAATCAACGGAAAACAAATAAGTGAAGATGAATATGCCTACGATATTACTTTACGAATAGCAAGAAAAATAGAAGCACATAGTGGTAAGTTTTTTATGATAATAAACGATCCTGACGATGGTATAAGAGAAGATGAGCTTTTAGATATCGACTATGATGAATATTGTTACCCACAAGATGAAATTCCAAGAAATCAAACACAAAGATTAATCCAACGCGCTGATGCCGTTAATAATTTGTACAAAGAAAACAGAGATTATAAATATCAAAGAGTAATTATTATGCACCTTGACTCTCGGTCAACAGGAGCTAATGTTGATGTTTTCTTTTATCATTTTCCTGGCAGTAAAAAAGGCAAAACAACTGCAACAACTTTGCAAAGTACATTTGCAGCCAAGTATGCCGAATTTCAACCAAACAGAGGCTATAATGGTACTGTAACATCAAGAAACCTATTAGTAATTCGCAAAGTACTACCCCCAGCTGTATATATCGAATTGGGAAATATTCAAAACGAACGTGACAGAAAACGCTTTATCAAACCCGACAATCGCGAAGCTTTGGCAAAATGGATTGTGGAGGGATTAATTGAGGATTTTCAATAACAATTGGTTGGTTTTTTACAACAATACAATGTTGGTTTTTTGTGGTTAATAAAGACGCACGGTAGAGACGTACGGCCGTACGTCTCTACCGTGTCCAGCGTACGATTGTGCATCTTTACTAACCACAAAAGATCAACTAGCGTTATTATGGTTTAAGCTATCGTTCAACCAATTTTTAGGATTATTTTTAATATAATGTTTTATTCGCCAATATTCATCTTTGTCTCTGATGACGCGATCATTATAATTTGATAGAAAAAAATGATTGTTTCGGTTGTACTGTGGTATATTCAAGTTGTGTTCGTCGATATAATCATCAATTTTTGTATTTATGACGGATTTATAGCCTCCAATAAATGATGAAATGGATTTTGGTTTTCCGTAAAATTTATCGTTTTTATTTTCATCATTAGGATTGATGGCGAGATTTACGTTTTCAGTGGTTGATATATCGGTAGGTTTTCGCAATTCAATAATGGCATGTAAATGATTGGGCATTATGATGTACTCATCCAAATACAATTCCTTGCGCATTTCAAATGATTTTAAAAATTCGGTCTCCACGATTTTTCCAAAATCAGATAATTGAATATATGCCTGAGCAACTGAATTTGCAACAATTTCTCCTAAATTACATACCCTATTTTGTGTTACGCACGTAATAAATAAAAACCATTGTCAGCATAATCCCATTCAGGCATTCTATTCGATTGTGTTCAGTATTTATTTTTGAATTTACCCTTCATAATTTTACATTTTACAATTAAATAGATTAAATTTATTG
>CAYNKH010000333.1:0-1771 GCA_964397745.1 uncultured Bacteroidales bacterium
ACATACATATTATGAATTGGTTTAAATACATACCGGCAGTTATTTTTGCTGCCATTATAACACATACGACTTCTGCACAAACTGAAATTCCTGATGCACCAGTATTTAGTTCTGCAAGCATTATACCAGAATCCGACCCAACAACTGTTGTGCTAAATTGGATACCAAGCGATTCGCTTGATGTAGAAGGGTATATTATTTATCAAGTTGTCAGCGGAATTACAGAAACCATTGACACAGTTTATGGCAGACTGTCAACCAATTATAATTATGCTTTATCTAGCACAATTAACAAACCCGAAAGATATAGATTAGCTGCTTTTGATGATGAGCACTTTAAAAGTAGCATTACCAACCCACATACAACAATGTTTTTGAGCATAGAATTTGACAAATGCAATACTAATATAGAATTAAACTGGTCTGCTTATGAAGGCTGGCCAAATGGAGTTAAATCATACAACTTGTATCGCAGATCCGAAGGCGGAACCTATTCAGCAATTGAAACTCTTTCTTCTGATGAATTAGTTTACACAGATGAAAATGTCAATGCTAATCAAACTTATTATTACTACATAGAAGCTATAAGTAACTCTAGCATAAAAGCTACCTCAAATTCCGTAAAATTAGAGACAAACGCATTCACAATACCACAATACTTATATGCCCACTATGCTAGTGTTGATGGTAATAATATAAACGTTAACTTTATCGTAGATAATTCAGCCGAAGTACTCGAATACCGCGTGCAAAGATCGGGAAATGCAGATGGAACTTATACTACAATTCAGTCATATCAAAATACAGGGCAAACAGAAATAATGCACATAGATTATGATGTAAATGTAAATGATTACAGATATTATTACAGACTTGCGGCAGTAAATCCTTGTGGAGTTATTTCTTCATATTCAAATATCGCCTCAAATATTATACTTAATGTAATTGCTGATGATAACCTAATGCATGATATATCATGGACTAATTACTATGCATGGCCCAATGGCGTTAGTAATTTTAAAGTGTACAGAATCTTTAATGGTACAAGAAGTGAAGTTGGGGTAAACACAGCTGGCGATTTAGATTACTCATACAATATTGAATGGTATGTTAACTATTGTCATGCTAGAAAAATAAATATGACTAATGAATTTTGTTATTATGTAGAAGCCTATGAGAGCGAAAGTGCTGGAAATGTCAGTTCGCAAGGAGTAAGCAGATCAAATATTGCATGTGTAAATCACTATCCAGTAATATGGGTGCCAACAGCATTTAATGCTACTTCGATTAATGTTAAAAATCGAGTGTTCAAACCTATACTATCATTTGTTGAAAACGAGCCTTACGAATTTGCGATTTATGACAAATGGGGACAAAAAGTCTTTACCACAAATGAAACTTACGAAGGTTGGGATGGCACAATCGACCACTCACAACTAGCTCCTTCTCAATACTACACCTATTTTGTTAAGTATTTTGACCACAAAGGATCTGAATACCTTAAAACTGGAACTTTTTTCTTGTTTATTGAGTAATAAACTTAGTTTTCTAAAATAAAAGATTTAATCTGATACAAGTTATTAAGGACCTGCAAAAAAAAGTGTCCAAAATTGATAATGCCAGTTTATAGTTTTTTAATACCTAAACCCAACTAAAAATCTGATTCAATAATTAAGAAGGTAACCACATCGAAAAATCAATAGTTCTAATATCAAATTGTTATTAATCGTGTTACAATGTGAAATTTTTGTTAAGCTTACTATTTTCAAGC
>CAYNKH010000334.1:0-1761 GCA_964397745.1 uncultured Bacteroidales bacterium
GTTTTCAAATTCAATACCAATATTATCAGATTATGTTGTTTTTTATATGCTTATTTTGTTATTATATTCAACAAGATGCCTCTCTAAAACACACATACACATTCAAAGAATATTAGATTGTATATGATTTTACCTTTTAATGAAATAATATTTTTCAAAAATACAAAAATATATGTGTATCCATAATTTTTTTTTATTTTTTTTTAAAATTTTGCTTTTTATGATTATTAAATGTTTAAAAATCCCTTTGAAATAATTTATAGGGAGTGATACACTATTAATTGTATGATGTTAAAATAGGGCAAGATATTAGTTTTCTTACAACCTCAATTGAGATATAAGTAGTCATTGCAAGAAAATACCAAATTACTCATAATTATTTATTGTTTTGCAATGGTAAGTTCAACATATATGTATTATTTGCCAGCAAGTGCTCGAAAATCTGCACCGCTAGGGTTTTGGAATACACTAAGATCAAAATCTGAAATTACTGCTAATAAATGGTCAAAAATATCGGATTGTACTCCCTCAAACAAAACCCAAGCCTGTATTTTACTAAAGCCGTAAATTTCCATAGGAATACCTTCAGGAGTTGGAGCCAATTGCCTAACAATCAGTATCATATCCTGATTCATACTTTCATTGTTTTTTAAATACTCTTCGATATATTTGCGAAAAACCCCAATATTTGTAAGTTGACGTCCATTAAATGCAATATTGCTTTTATCGTTAAGTTTACTGTTGTAATCTTCAATTTCCTTTGTTTTTGAAGTTAGATATTCATTTATCACTTTATAACGCGATAGCTTATCGATAAGCTCGGGGGAGCAAAACTTTACGCTTTTCATATCAATTATTATCGAACGTTTTATACGCCTTCCTCCCGATTCTTCCATCCCTCTCCAGTTACTAAAACTCTCACTTACAAGAGCATAAGTGGGTATTGTAGATATCGTTTTATCCCAATTTTGCACTTTAACTGTATTTAAACTTACTTCAATAACATTTCCGTCTGTATTACGACTTGGCATCGATATCCAGTCGCCAATTCTTACCATATCGTTAGATGTAAGTTGTATCCCTCCTACTAAACCAAGAATTGAATCTTTAAAAACTAACAACAAGACCGCCGAAATGGCACCTAATCCAGTAATAAAATAGCCAACTTCTTTATTTAACAAAATTGAGAGTACCGAAATAGCTGCAACAACAGCTATTATGATTTTCACAACTTGAATATAACTTTTAATGCTTGTTCCTCGTTTTTCGCCAATTGTCTGATCATAAATTTCATTAAGTGCATTGAAAAATGAATTCAAAATCATAACAAATACTAAAACCATATAAACCATTAAGAGCTTTTGTATAACGACTACTAGTCCAAGGTTTGATGGAAGTGCTATAGCTATTGTATAATATATGAAGAAAATTGGTGCTAATTGAGAAAGCTTATCGAATACTTTTTTCTCAAATAAAATATCGTCCCAAGTTGTTTTGCTTTTGCTAACTATTTTCTTAATTACTACAAGAATTATTTTCTTAATTACAAAATTGACTAAAACGCTGATTAAAAGAATAATAACAATAATCAATATTGATGCTAATATTTTACTTGCATCAATACTAACTCCCCATTTTAATAATAAATCAAATACTGCGTGGTACAAATTCTCGTTCATGATTATAATTTTTATATTAGTATTTTTATAATTTTGTAAATAACTTAAGTTAATCTTCAAATGAAATAAATACCTAAACTAT
>CAYNKH010000335.1:0-1742 GCA_964397745.1 uncultured Bacteroidales bacterium
ATAGCTTAATTTGGGCTTTTTTTATGGGGCTTTATGGCTATGCTGCGAAATGTTACCTGCTGGGCTTTTGAATGAGTGAAATTTTATGTTGAAAAAGATTAACTATTTAAAGAGAATTTGAATTTTACGAATATCAGTTTCTTTATTTTTTTTATAGCAATATTTCGCTACCAAATATGCTGGACGGAGTAAGTTATTGTTTAGAGAATATATTGCGTGATAATCTGGTTCTGATATCCCGTTGTCATTGTCAGCATTCCAATAATTGTGAAACTCAAGAATAATTTTCCTGCTATCATTGATTATAAGTTGTGAGTGATTAAAGTTATTGTCATTAACACTAATTATAAGAATTGTTTCATCTAATTCATTTAAGTATGATGATTCAACAGAATAAGTGTAAGCAGATTTTTTATATAGTGATTTGTATGTTCGATATCTAATTGGTTCTGATTTGATAGTAGATTTAAGCCAAACTTTAATTGTGTTGTCAAATTTTTCTAGAGCTTTAATTTTAGTCGAAGTAACAAAGAATGACATTTTAATGTCATTCTTTGTTACTGGGTTTGAACTTAGACTAGATGTAAAGGAATAGTTAACAATGCCTGTAAACTGTTTTTTTGGACTGCTTTTTTGCGAATTATCCAAAATTTGTTCTATTAAGGCATAAGTTTCTTCTGTAGAATAATTTAGTAAAGCTGATTCATCTAATTTTTCTAAATCAATAGAAAAAATATCTTTTGATTTTTCTATATTTACTTCTTTAGACTTATATACAGACTTATCTAATAATATTTTGTCATTAATAATATTAGAATTGTTGATTATTAAAATTCCATTTTCATCAGTAAAGCCGATACAAGCACCTCCGGATGAAACTTTAACAAATGAAATTGGAGCATTGCTATTGTTATCTTTAGTTTTTATTTGAATTTCTTGCGTATAGCCAATTAAAGAGATAACTATTGCAATGAATGATATTATTGTATATTTCATAATCCCAGAATTATTAAATTTATTCTATTATTACCCAGTGGGCAATTACATATCTTTCTGATGCACTTGCAGATGTCTGACTCGCTCTTCTAAATGGTCGCCATCTTTGGGAACCAGAAGGTTCACAGAAGCCTAAAAACCAACCTGCAACATCTGCAGAGGTTTCGCCAATCCAAGTCCCTGTATATACGGGTTCTGGTGCTTTTTCACCTTTACGATAATTATGCCAATAGGTTCCACTATATTTTGCAATTGATAATGCACCCCATAAAACATCTTTTTCTTCTTCGCTAAGTTCTTTTTCGTTATATAGTTTAATCTCAATTTCTTTAACATTAGATATAAAATCATCAAATGTTTTAGAAAACTCAACTGCTGAATATAAAGATAAACAATATGAGTATTGAATGTTATTTAGGTATCCTGCATTTTTATAATATAAGCAAACAGAATCTAAGCTAACATCATAAAAACCCAAACTTGTAATGTATAGTAGAGAATCTACATTAGTGTATGTAGTTGTGTCATTAAATGTTGAATAATAATCAATAATTATTTGAAATGCAGTTTTTAAATCTTTTGCATTTGCTTTTTCCACTTGAGTTAAAGCTTCATTATGCATAATACCAACGAGCTCTAATGGATTTTCAAAAGAAATCTTTTCTGACGGTAAGTTTTGAGAATCTTTTTCACAAGCAAAAAACAATAATATCCATGAAAAAACATCTAAATGAAATGACTTTAGA
>CAYNKH010000336.1:0-1728 GCA_964397745.1 uncultured Bacteroidales bacterium
CGGGAGCTGAATCAGGTCCGGGTTTGCTGAATTTTATGTAACCGTTGCCGGAGAAGGTGAATTGAGCGTTATTGTTAATGTTTAGATTTCCAGAAATTTCTAAAAATGTTGAATTATTAAGTAAAATAATACTTGAATTATGCCCATAAATCAATGATGCATCATTAGCGTTAATTTTAATATACCCAGTTTCATTTAAGTAAATTGTACTACTATCCCTTAGTTCAAGCGTTCCACCAGTATTAACGGTTATTGAACCAGAAAAGTAGTTGTCACCACAAGCACCTCTAAGTATAGAATTGCTCATTAGGACTAAACTACCACCACTTTCTACGATAATATGTACACTATCATGTAGTTGCAATTCACCGTAAATAAAAAGAGTAGAATCAATTGTTAAATTATGATTTAAATACACCGTCTCATTCCAAGCAGTATTTTTATCTATAGTAACATTTCTATCTTCATAAGAGAAAAAATCACAATTAAAAGAACAAGCATAATTTGAGTCAAAAGGACCTAAAAAAGCTTTCGAATCATCGCAATCAATTTCATCAGCACATTGAGGACAAGAGTCTGGTTTCAAACCTAAGCCCCAATTATAATAACCATCACCATCTAAATCAACACATCGTCTGCTAATAGTATCTGATATTAATTCATAAATGGGCGTTTGAATGCTTCGAACACGATCAAGTCTATTTGGATTTGTAAGATCAACATCTTGCAAAATTTCATAATCATATCCATCAAAATAAATATCTGGTTCGCTTGTTGAAATTGGTTGTATCCCGCTAGAATTTTTAAAAATCCAATATGTTTTTCCTATAAATGGACTATCTGCTGGTACAAAACCAACAGTCCACCTATTTGGCAAACTCATACCAGGATAAATAACGCCGTATCCGATTAATGACATTGCATGCCCTCCAGTGGCATGCATTCTAGCTGCAATAAGGGGACCATAAGTTATTAACATTTTTTTAATTGTATCGGCATTTGATATTGCAGTGAATTGATTGGAGTAATCATCAATCTTGAAAATATAATCTGGTGTTGTACAGTGGTTACTGTCATTGCACTCAACTCCAGCATACGCCCAAGGAAAACAATCTTGATTACAAACACCTTCATTTTTTAGATATGATAATGTGTTGACTGTGGACCCCCCTTGTATACATCCTGAGGCACCTTCTGGGTCATATCCATCACATGATAATATATTTTGTTCAGATAAATCAAAATTAAGATGCTTATTATAATACAAATTCAATACTCCTTCAAGTGCTGCAACAGGACTAAAAATATAGCATCCATTTGGACAATCAGGATGCCAGTCTGCTTGGCTTTTTACACTAGTTAACCAACCATTACCAATTTCATTTAAATATATGCACGAGTCTCCGTTATTATCCCAATAACAATAATAATCGGGGTTTCCATCCCAATAAGGAGAATAAGGATCGTTTGCTCCATGTCGATCTCTCCAATCAAACAAAGTTACTAGAGTTGAATCATTTGTTTTGCTATATCCCATAGTTTCTAATTCTGATGGTAAAGAAAAAATCCCTCCGACATAATAATTACGTCCTTCTAAATTATATTTTTCACCATATAGAGATTTCTTGGTTGTATATGGCAAAAACAATTCTTGTTTTTTTCCAGCTAACCAAAGTAAATCTTTTGGTTTTTCTATTAATAACTTGCTTTCTTTAAGCCTTTTTTTCG
>CAYNKH010000337.1:0-1683 GCA_964397745.1 uncultured Bacteroidales bacterium
TTAATATAATCGCAATCTCATCAAATCCCGATAATCCTGCTGCTAGCAGTACTTTAATTATTGATAAAATTGAACTCGAATATTCAACTGGGATTATCGAAAACTTAACAGATGAACTTTCTTTGTTCCCAAATCCAACTACAGATTATTTTAAAATAAACGATTATTTTATTGGTTCAAAACTCACTATATTCGATGCGATTGGTAGAGAGGTTTATTTAGTAAACAACTATAATGGTGAGCAAATATTGACAAGTGAGTTACCTTCTGGACAATATTTAGTGAAAGTTAATAAAAGTGGAATAAATCATACTCAAAAATTCATAGTTTATTAAAAATGAAACAAAAATTTATTTTCATAATACTAGTATTTTTAATAGGGTTTAGTGCATGTGATAATGAGGATGTAATTGACGATCCAGTAGCAAATAATCCAACAAATGTCGGCATTGAAGCAGGAGGTTTTGAAACTTGGATTGAATTTTCGCAAGGAGAGTTAACTTATCTAAGACCAGCTGGAGATTGGTGGGATGGACTCAATTATCTAGCTGTAATTGGTGGTCCTATAACTTATGAGCGAACCTCAGACGCATACCAAGGAAATTATGCTTTAAGATTAGAAACTAAAGCTTGGGGTGAAGATCTTACAATTCCAGGTATTCTTGCTTCAGGCTATTTTGATCCCGATGAGACAATAGGCGAAAATTTAATTATTGGCAAACCTTACGATAAAAACCCAACTCAATTTAATGGATTTATAAAATACTTACCTGCTGACAATGACACACTTGTGATTTTTCTTGCACTAACAAAGTACAATGCAGAACTTAAACAAAGAGATACTATCGCCACAGTTGAATACACAAATACAACACGTATGGAGACTTATACTCCTTTTAATTTAGACATTAATTACACAAACCAAACTACCCCAGATAGTATTCATGTCATTTTATTAGCCAGCGTTTCTGGAAAAGAGATGAAAGGACATAATGGCTCGGTATTGTTTGTTGATGAATTAAGTTTTACCTATGAATAAACCAATATATGTAATAATCTTATTACTCTTTTTTGCTTATAGTTTGCATGCTCAGATTACTGTAAGCTCAGGTGTAAATTTAGGCGGAGCTGTTCCTAAAGAATCTGTTGAGGGCTCCTCTGCTAGCCTGCTGCCTGGAGCATATTTAGGACTTTCAAAAGAAATTAATTTTGGGGGAAAATTATATTTGTCTCCTGAGATAAGTTTTGAATTTAAACATTTTGGATATTCCTCAATACAAAAAAAAGACACCATAGTTGTATCAGAAGTTGCTGGAATTATGGCAAACATACCAACTTACTACAATGCAAACATCTCAGGTAAATCAAGATTCCTCACAATAAATGCCGATATTCCTTTCGGTTTTTCAATTGGAGAAAAATTAGCCGTGTCGGTAGGTATGTATGGAAATTATAAATTATATAAATCAGATCAAATAAATGTTCATGTTCAAATTGGGGAAGGTGGTCTTATTCCTGATGTTGATAGTGCATATAATAATAAAGCAAAAGTTAACAATTTTGAGGCAGGGCTATTATTAGGTGGAAAATACAACATTAATGGACAACTATCTTTAAATTTAACTGTATATAGGGCTTTATCCAAACATTATGTTTTAGGTACAATATCAAATAATCACGGAC
>CAYNKH010000338.1:0-1644 GCA_964397745.1 uncultured Bacteroidales bacterium
GCATAGAAAATTAAAAACGTTAATTTTATTTACGTTTTTAAAAAGTTAAAACATATTAATATGAAAAGATTAAAAACGCTAACATATGTTATAATTTCAATTACACTAATATTTGCATCTTGCAAAAAAAGTGTAAACCGGAATGTAGTATGTGATGATATTGAAGAGCTTATTTTATCGACCGATTTTTCTAATTGCGAAGTTTATGAGTTTACAAAAAAAAGTGATAAAATTCATAGCACTGACACAACATCTAATAATAGTTCTGTTTGGGAGGAATTGCAATCACATCATAGCATTGGAGATTTTCATATTAGTTATGAAGATGGGACACGAGACCAAAGGTACGCAGAAATTTGCAAAGACCCATTGAATGTAGAGAATGATGTACTTAAGTTTAAGATTATTGAACCTCACATACGAGAAGGGACGCATAAAAAAGGTCGAGTTCAGGCAAATTTTCATAATAATAAATGTATCAAGGAATATTACCAAACAGTACGACTTTATCTTCATCCAGACATTGAGTTTTTAAAGCAGTGGGAAGAACAAGTACATTGGTTATCCTTATTTGAATTTTGGAACAATGCAAATTGGACTAGAGAACGCAATCCATTTCGTGTAACAGTAAATCTGATAAAAAATGTGAACGGACCTGTAGAAAACATGTATTTTGCTGCGAAAGGTGATAGAGATATAATTTTAGGTGGTTGGGATCCTATTTGGTACGAAACTGCAGAAAACTTTTCTGTTCCTTTCGGCATTTGGATGGAAATTGAAATGTATTTACTTGAGGGGGACGAGAGCACAGGTCGTTTTTACATGGCAATTACTCCTGAAAATGGCGAAAAAACAGTTTTGTTTGATGTCTATAATACTACGCAACATCCACGTGAGAATTATCCCGATGGCTACACCCACATAAACGCATTAAAATTTTACACGAGTGATAAAATCATAAATCAGATGAAAGATAACAATAAAAAACTAGAAATATATTGGGATGACTGGATTGTGTATAGGTCAAAAGACTTAGGGTTCTAAACTCAAAAATTATATTGAACTCAGGGTAATAATACGGTATTTTTTTTACTTTTGTCCTTGCATTATGAATCAAGAGGCTGATAAATATAATTGGTATGCTTTACGCACAATTCCTCACAAGGAGAAGTATGTTTCTAAAGAATTAGAAATCAGGAGTTTTGAATCATACTTGCCATATTACAGATTTTATTTAGACAAAAATAAGTACAAAGAAAAGTTGTTAATAAGCTCTTATGTTTTTGTAAAGGCTATGCTTAAGGATTTTGAAAAGTTACATTATATTCCTGGAAGCAAAGGTTTGCTTTATTGTGATGAAAAACCGGGCCTTATTACGAATGATGAAATTGAAATTCTTCGTCAAATTTGCGGAAATTCTGAATATGAACCAGAAATATGCATGTCTCCACTTGGGCAAAAAGTGAAAATATTAAATGGTTTTTTAAAAGGTCGCATTGCTTATGTTTGCGAATGCAAGAAAAATAAAATTGGTATAGAGTTTTGCGATAGTAATTTTATAATCTGGATTTCTCCCAAGGACTTTGTTTACGAAGTATTAAAATAACACTACGTCAATCTTTGATAATTGATAATTGTTTTTCA
>CAYNKH010000339.1:0-1617 GCA_964397745.1 uncultured Bacteroidales bacterium
ACAAAACAAAATGACCTCGCCAGTTTGCGAAGGCAACACAAGTAAATCAGCTAAATCCACATGGGCTGAAGTTGGAGGTTATTTTAATGTTACAGACATAAATGGTAACACTCATGATTTAGCTGCTTACTTAGGTGCTGGAAAAACTGTTATCATAGACTTTTCAGCTGTTTGGTGTGGTCCATGTTGGAGCTTACACGGAACTGGTAATTTAGATGATTTACACAACAATTATGGTCCTGAAGGTACAGACGAATTAGTTATATTATGGGTAGAAAGCTACAACGGAACTCTAGCTCAGATTCAAGGTGTTGGCTCAACTCAAGGAGACTGGACTGAAGGTGGAACATGGCCCGTTCCAATAATTCAAGGGAGTAACATAGCAAGTGACTTCTCGGAGTTGTTTACTGGTGTGGTACCCTCTGTTTATATGGTATGTCCTTCGGGCTATTATAAATCTGTTACCAACCAGACTTGGAATAGTGCAGCAGCTGTTTATGCAGAAATTGGATCGTGTCCTGTAGCAGGAGCTGTACCAACAGTAGAAATCCTTGGTCCCACGAGCGTACCAGTTGATTTTGAGGCTACTTACGAATACTCAGGAGTCTCTATTGATCCCATTACAACTTATGCTTGGACATTTGAAAACGGAACCCCTGCAGACTCAGATCAAGCTTCTCAAATAGTTTCTTGGAACACACCTGGAGAATATGAAGTTACTTTAGTTGCATCAAACATTAATGGTAGCAGCCCGGTAGCATCAACCACAGTAACAGTTGTGGCTTGTCCGCCGATATCATCTTTCCCTTGGACAGAAGGATTTGAAGGAGCAATCTTTCCTCCTACGTGCTGGATAGCAATTGACGTAGATGGAGACAATTTCAATTGGGAACACTTACCAACAGCCAATGGAGCATCTCACAGTGGAGCCTACTCTGCTGCAAGTGCGTCTTATGACAACCCATCTACAACTGCACTCCATCCTAACAACTATTTAATAACACCACAACTTTCTATTCCTGCTAACGGTGCAGTATTAACTTACTATGTTGCGGCACAAGATGCTAACTATGCACAAGAACATTATGAGATAATGGTATCTACAACTGGAACTAATCCTACAGACTTCACTTCGATCTTTGAAGAAACCTTACCAGCAGGAAGTGCTGCATGGAATCTAAAAACTATACCATTAAGCGAATATGCAAACCAAAACATACATATCGCTTTTGTACACAATCAATCCACAGATGTATTTGTGATAAAAATTGATGATGTAAAGATAGATGGATTAGTACAGATTGAAAGTGCAAATTCAAACACTTGCAGAATATTCCCTAATCCTGCTACAGATTTAATTACTGTTACTAATGCTAAAGATGCAAACATTACTATTATGAATATTGTAGGAGAAATTGTAAAAACAATTGAAAATGCTTCTGCTAATCAAACAATAGAAATGAGCGAACTTTCTAACGGTACTTATTTCGTAAAAGTAAATCAAGAAGTTTTTAAAATTAACATTTCAAGATAAATTTTGATAAAGATAAAAGAGTCCGATAATCGGGCTCTTTTGTTTTTTTTGCATTTTTGGTTTAATTCTTGTTATAATCAATT
>CAYNKH010000340.1:0-1597 GCA_964397745.1 uncultured Bacteroidales bacterium
TGGCATCTTAAAAAAACAATGATTATCAATGCATATCTGCTTGAAAGATTTATTAGTATGACAGGCTTGATAAAGAAGTCAAATTTGCAGCTATTGCTGCGTAACTATATACTAAATATTTTCAGAACTATTGATTGTATAATTAATCGAATATATTCTACATTGCATTGTTGTAAGTATCTTTCCCAAATATAGTAAGGTATATTATTTTTAGATCCCAGAAAAAACTCCAGTTTTTAAGATATTCCATATCAAAATCTACTCTTTTTTCCATTTTCCACAATTCATCTGTTAAACCTCTGTAACCATTTACTTGGGCCCAACCAGATACACCAGGCTTAACATAATGCCTCACTTTGTAATGATTGATTAGTGCTGAGTATTGATCTGTATGTTTAAGCATATGAGGACGTGGGCCTACTACCGACATTTCGCCAAACAAAACATTAAAGAATTGAGGCAATTCATCAATGTTGTATTTTCGCAGTATTCTACCTACACGACTAATACGGTTATCGTTAGCTTCGGCCTGTTTTGTATCAGCGTCTTCATTAACTTTCATAGTACGAAACTTTAGACAGTTAAAGATTTTATTGTCGATGCCAGTTCTGTTTTGTTGAAAAAAAACGGGCCCTTTTGAATCTAATTTAATCAGAAAAGCAATTAATGGAAATAACCAGCTGAATAAAAATAAAATAATCAAGGACGAAAATACAATATCAAATAGCCGTTTCAAAAGTCTATTTGAGAAATTGTCTAATGGTATTTCTTGTGGATTGTATATTGATAGTGAATTTACAAAATCTGGATCATTTACTCGTCTTTCATTCCAAAAGGTATTCATCATAACGTATCTAGCCTTTAGTCCAACCTTATTGCATAGTCCTAAAAGTTTTTTAGCATTCTCTACTTCAAAATATTTTGAAGGAGTTACAAATATTTTATGAATATGATGCTGATTAGTCAGGGTTTCAATTTCATCTATTTTTCCTAAAATAGTTTTGTCATTCCTATCATAATCATCAGTGTCGGCAATATAACCAACTAGATTAAACCCTAACATCGGGTTTTTCTCAATTAAATGACCAAATAAAATATCTGATTCTCTAAGCCCTAAAATAACAATATTGCGTAAGAACCGACCCTTACTTCTACTATAATATAGGTACTTATATAAAAAATATAACGACGTTATTTTTATCGCGTAAAATAAGCCTACATATTGCAACAGAAATTGAGGTGAATAATCACTTGGTAAAAATGGGTGAGCCAATACAAAAAGTAAAATAACAAAAACAACCATCCTAAATGAAGTGATTTTTAGACAGCTCTTGAAATTGTCTAGAAAATAATTACTCCTTTTTGAGAAAAGAGTATAAGCAAATATTTCTGCAATAGCAGCGTGCAACAAATATAGATTCTGATCAGACCCTCCTAACTTTGAATAAAAATAATCAATGATTAAAATCGCTACAAATAATAGTGACAAGTCTAATATTAGGAATAAAAATCTCAACCCTTTATTTTCTGGGTGCATAATTACAATAGTTCGGTAAAATTTAAAATATAGTTACGCAGCAATAGCTGCGAATTCGAC
>CAYNKH010000341.1:0-1587 GCA_964397745.1 uncultured Bacteroidales bacterium
GGTTGACCACTTTTTTTTATTTACATAGGATTCTTTTTTATAAAACCAGCATTTATTAAAAACAAAACAGTATCTTTATAAGTGATATAATAATATAATTTATCTTTGAAAATGAACATAAATGACAATATAATACCAGTTAACACTCTTTCTGTAAATGAAATATGTCGCTTAATTGCGGATAAAGTAAAAAAGCGACGATTAGAATTAAATCTTATTCAGAAAGGATTATCAAAAAGAGCGGATGTTAATTTACATACTTATCGAAAATTTGAACGCACAGGAGAAATATCGCTACAAAATTTAGTAAAAATTGCTTTGCCGTTAAATTCAGTTGATGAGTTTCAAGTTTTGTTTGGGCAAAAACAATATTAAAGTATCAATGATGTACTAGATAATAAAAAGACCGAACGTAAAAGAGGAAATAAGCTATGAAGCACATAAAACTTGTAGAAGTATATATTTATAATCAGTTGGTTGGGAAACTTGCCCAAACTAAAAATGGCTGCTGTGCATTTGAGTACGATGCGAATTTTATAAATAATGGATTTTCAATATCGCCTTTTGAACTTCCCTTACAAAATGGAGTTTTTATCGCTAAGCCAAAGCCTTTTAATGGAAATTATGAATTTTTGAAGATTGCTTGCCAGATGGCTGGGGGATGTTAATTTTAGATTTATATCTTAAAAAATTAGGGATAGAGGTTCGAAGCTTATCCATATTAGAACGATTATCCTTGGTGGGCTCATCAGATAGAGGAGCATTGGAATTTAAACCTGATCAAAGCGAAGTAAGCCAATCTGATTTTCATGATTTTGACTATTTGTCTAGCGAGTCTCAAAAAAATACTTCATGCAAAAAATTATAGTGGAAAATCTATTGAAAAATTATATCGACAAGGTGGGTTCACCTGATGGTGCTCTACCAAAAATTTTTGTTAAAATTAAAAGAAAAGAGTGGCTTGTAAAGCATAGAGCAATCAATAATCCTGAGGATATTGGAATAATAGAATATAATTATTCGATATTGGCAAAAAAATGTGGAATTGAAATGCCAGAGACTTGTTTGTTGGAGAACAAATATTTTGTAGTTGAGCGATTTGATCGAGAACCTAAAGGGAAATTGCATGTTGTAAGCGTAGCAGGATTGTTGCTTGCTGATTATAGGACTCCTTGTTTAGATTATTTAGCAATTTTTCAGGTTTGCAATGCGTTAATACATAATATGCAAGAAATGTGGAAATTATATCGTTTGATGGTTTTTAAATTTTTGATAGAAAATAAAGATGATCATACCAAAAACTTTTCATTTATTTATAGACAAAACGAATGGAGTTTATCTCCTGCTTATGATATTTTGCCAAGCCTATGGATTAAATAATTACCATACATGTTCAATTAATAATAACAATCAACCTGTAAAAGAAGATTTATTAGTATTAGCAGAAAAAGTAGGACTTGATAAAGCTAAAGGGATAAAGATATTTAATGAAATAGATAGATTGGTTAAAGAGAAAGAAAGTAAAAATCATCTACTGCGATGCACTGCGATGCACTGCGATGTGCTGCGTTGTGCTGCGTTGTGCTG
>CAYNKH010000342.1:0-1573 GCA_964397745.1 uncultured Bacteroidales bacterium
TTTACAGTTTATAGGCATCAACAAACTGTGAACTGTGAACAGAGAACGGTTTTTACTTTCAGTTTTAAGTTTAGTATATTTTACTAAGGTCTTTGGTGATTCTTTTGTAAATATTACATAATTTTATTATTTTTGTAAAACTATTTTGTGCAAATCTTAGTTAGAAAAAAATATTTGTGATGAAACATATTATAAAAGAAATTATTTTAGAAAATCAAAATTCGGCTTTACCATCGCTAATAAAACGCAATATTACTATTGAGTTAAATTTAAAAATGATTGTTAGTCTTGTAGGAGCTCGACGAAGTGGAAAGACTTATATTTTATATGATTTAATATCTCAGTTAAAGCATAAAGGGATAGCCAAAGAAAATATTTTATTTTTAAATTTTGAAGATGAACGATTAAATCTAACAACGAATGATCTTGATTTAATAATACAGGCATATACAGAATTGTTTCCTGATATTGAATTAAATACAGTATATTTTTTCTTTGATGAAATTCAAAATGTTGATGCTTGGGAAAAATTTGTTAGAAGGATTTTTGACACAAAATCACGTAATATTTTTATCACTGGCTCAAATTCAAAGCTATTAAGCACAGAAATTGCTACAGCTTTGCGTGGAAGAACAATAACTTACGAAATATATCCATTAAGTTTTTCTGAATATTTATTATTTAATAATGTAAAGCAGGATCTTTATCCTCAAAAAAACAAGAGTACAATTATTCATTATTTTGAAAAGTTTTTAACAAATGGAGGTTTTCCAGAAATAGTATTTTTTGATGATAGGATTCGAATAAAAATATTACAACAATATTATAATGTGATGATATTTAGAGATATTGTTGAGAGGTATCAAGTTAGTAATATTGATGCGTTACGGTTTTTAATAAAAAAGATGTTTGCGAGCGTCACAAAGCCTTTTTCAGTTAATAAAACTTACAATGATTTAAAATCTTTGGGGTATAAAATAAGTAATAAATACCTTTATTCATATTTTACTTACTGCAATGATAGTTATTTGTCTCAGTCTGTTAACAAATTTGATTTTTCTGAAATTAGGCAGGCAAAAAGTGAAAAGAAAACATATATTATTGATACAGGATTACTCTCTGCAATTGAGTTTTCAATATCAAAAAACAAAGGGAAATTGCTTGAAAATTTGGTGTTTTTAGAATTTTTAAAATCTAATAAAGACATATACTATTTTAAACACAATTATGAATGTGATTTTATAATTCATAGCAATGGAGATTATTTACCTGTCCAAGTTTCTTATGATATTCATAATACAAAAACAAAAGAAAGGGAATTAAATGGTCTAATTGAAGCTTGTCAATATTTAAAATCTGATAAAGGATTAATTATCACTTTCGATCAGGCAGAAAACATTAAACATAATAGTATTAATATTGATGTAATCCCTGCGTATAAATATTTTTTAACGAAAGAATAAAAACAGTTGAGGGAGACAAAGAAAGTGAAGAGTGAAGTGTGTTGCACTGCGATGTGCTGAAGCCTGTCGAAGTAAGTTTATCGAAGTGTCGAAGTGAGTTTTTATCGAAG
>CAYNKH010000343.1:0-1558 GCA_964397745.1 uncultured Bacteroidales bacterium
ATTACAAACTTAGTGCTGTATAGCTAATTAGTGTTTATATTTAGTGTCTTTTGAGATTTTTTTTGTTTTAAACATTTGTGCTAATACAATAAGACTTGCTACAAAAAGTGGTAACATAGGAATTTTATATCTTACCAAAGCACCAAAATTTGCAGATGCAAGACCAACACCAAAGCCAAAAATTATTATAAAGCTAAATGCAAAAATTAGCATTGGATCTTTAAGAATATTTCTAAAAAATTGTATTAAACCAGTTTTAAAAACAATAAATAATAAAAAACCTATTAAAAAAGAGCCTTCTAAAGCTGCAAGCAATACAAATGGGTTGCGTGCTTCCCAAATAAATGGTCTAAATACTCCAGAGATTATTGAAATAGGAGCTTTTTTTAGTATTCCCATTGGAGTAGCTTCAAACTTTCCAATATCGTAATAGTTTTCTCCGTATTGCTCAGATCTTATTAAGTCTTGTTGAGTTATTTGTGCCTTTTTAATTGCCTCATTAACATCTCCATAAGCACCCATATCATCAGAAACGCTATTCATAATAAAAGAAAAACCAAATAGTACAGCAGCAACTAAAAAAGGAGCCACAATAAATTTAATAAATCCTGATTTTATGTTGCTTAATTGTTTAAAAAATAACCATACAAGTAAACCAGGCATAAGAGCTGCAAAAATATATGCTTTTATATTTATTATCACCAGCGAAGCAATAATTATTACTAAAATATATTTAATATTGAATTTTCGGAGTATTGCAAAATTATAAAAAGAATAAACTATCCAGCCAACAGCAGCAATTGTTAGTGTGTCTTTAAGTATTCCAGAGCTCCAAAATAATACCGATGGGAAATATAGTATTGCATAAGCAAACTTTTTTTCAAGACCAGGATATAAATTGCAAAACACTAAATAGAGTTTCCATAGTCCTGTAAATCCAATAATTGCCGCCAAAACTGTGCTTATAATAAAACTACCACTTGTTAATAACATAAATGGAGAAAATATTCTTGACACTAAAACAGTATTTGGGTCTTTCCACATATAACCAGAAGGATAACCAGTTTCTGGAGTAAAATATGACCAAAATTCGGGTTTCGGACCTTGTAATAAAATATCAAAGTATTTAGTAGGCTCTTGTAACAATAATTTATTCAAACTGCTAATTGTTCTAAAATACTCAAAAGTATCTCCAGGGTAAAACATCATTGTAATTGCGGCAAAAACTACTCCTGCAAAAACTTTAATTATTAAAGCGTTTGTAAAGTACTTGTAAGGAGCTTGTGTTGGGGCTTTTTTAGTTGATACAGATTTAGCGTAAAGGTAGGTAATAGCAAGTATTACAATTAAGAATATAATGTCGAAGACAGTAATGCTAATTCTTGTGTCGTACCAATGTTGATAAATGGTCATGATTTTAAATTAAGCAACAAAAGTACAAAAAAATACTTAGTTTTAGTAGGGTTTGGGAAAATGAGGGGGAGGGGGTAAGAGTGAAGAGTGAAACTTGCCAACGCTACCCCTGACCCCTAAAGGGGAAATCCAACGCTAATGCTGT
>CAYNKH010000344.1:0-1503 GCA_964397745.1 uncultured Bacteroidales bacterium
ATTTTGTTGTTTTTTAAGACTCAAAATTCAGCTTTTGTCGAAGTAGTTAGTTTATTGTTTTACAATCCCCAAGTATAGATATAAACTATTTAGCACCAATTCAATGCTGCAAATATATCAATTACTATGAAAAACAATAATTTAATAGATGGAAAGTATAAGTTTTCCGATTTAGTTGATATTCCTCAGTTAACAGAAATCTTTACGAAATTTTCTAAGGCTACTGGTTTTACTATTGGGCTTGTAGATAATAATTCTCTTGAAGTTCTTGTAAAAACGGGTTGGCGCGACATCTGTGTTGATTTTCATAGAGCAGACGAAAAAGCATGTGAGGTTTGTAAAAAAAGTAACCTGATACTTTTTACTGATTTGGAAAAAGAAAAATCAATTAAAATTGTAGAATGCGAACATGGTTTATACGATTGTGCAACTCCAATAATAATAGAAAATAAGCATGTCGCAAATTTAGCAACAGGACAATTATTGATGAATAAACCTGATATTTCCAAATTTAAACAGCAAGCCAAAGATTTTGGATTTGACGAACAAAATTATTTAAAGGCTTTACAAGAAGTTCCAATTGTTAACAAACAAAAACTTACTGAAATGATGGACTATCTTGCTGAATTTTCAATATATATAGCAGAACAAGGTCTGAATAAACTACGCTCAAACGAATTAAATGATGAACTAATAACAGCAAAAGAAAAAGCAGAAGAAAGCAATGAATTGAAAACAGAGTTTATTAACAATATGTCGCATGAAATCCGAACACCAATGAACGGAATTCTGGGTTTTTCAGAATTATTAGAAGATGCAGATTTAACTGATTCAGAAAGAAAACATTACATAAATATAATTCAAAATAGTGGAAATCAATTGATGCGAATTATTGACGATATTTTGGAAATATCAAAATTAGAAACAAAACAAGTAAAAGTAATAGAAAAAGTAATTTGTTTAAACGATTTGTTTTTAGAACAGTTTACAGTTTTTAGCATTAAAGCAAAAGAAAATAAAATCCCCTTATGTTTAAGAACAGGACTCGAAGACAAAGAAAGCTCAATTTTAATAGATGAAACAAAACTTAATAAAATAATAAGCAACTTGCTTGAAAATGCTCTAAAATATACAAATTCGGGATTTATTGAATTTGGCTATAATATTGTAAAGAAAATGCAGAACTTGTCTCAAATCGAGATATACGTAAAAGATACAGGGATAGGAATTGTACCTGAAAAGCAAGAAATGATTTTTGTTCGATTTTCGCAAGGAGAAAAGCAGTTATCGAAATATAGTAGCGGACTAGGGCTTGGTTTATCAATAGCCAAAGAAAATGCAGAATTACTTGGCGGTAAAATTACCTTAAAATCAGAAAAAGGAAAAGGGACAACTTTTTTTGTTACTATTCCTTACAAACCTATAAAATCCCAAAAATAATATACTTTTGTAGAATTAGAAACTCATGTTATCAGTAAATTGAAATTTTGAGATTTAGTAAAT